>JBBSPT010000212.1:0-5388 GCA_038258515.1 Chitinophagales bacterium
AAAGCATCGTTCTACGATCTCAACCTGCACATAAGTCACACCGTCAATTCTAAAAATAATCTTTACTTCACCGGCTACCTGAGTCATGACGATTTTCGTTTCAACAAGGACACGGCTTATAAATATGGAAATAAAAATATAATAGCAAAATGGAAACATATTTTCAACAACAAACTTTATGGAATTTTTTCTGCAGGCATAGATAATTATAATTATCGTGTCAGCAGCCAGTCAAATCCCGTGAACAGTTATAAGCTTGCTTACGATCTCAATCAAAGCAATTTGAAACTTGATTTTACCTATCGTAAAAACAATAAGCAGTCACTGAATTTCGGACTGAATACCATTCTTTACAAACTTAGTCCCGGAACTCTTGAGCCATTCAATGCTCATTCTCTCGTAAAGCCAAACGTTTTGGCTGACGAACAGGGCCTTGAAAGCGCGGCCTATCTTGGGTATGAATACAACCTTTCTTCCGATCTTTCTGTGAATGCAGGCGTGCGATTTTCAATGTTCAATTACCTTGGACCTCATGATACTTATAATTATTTACCGGGATTTCCGAAAGAGACGGGAACTATAACGGATACCTCCACTTATGCTTCCGGGAAAATTATCAAGACCTACCAGGGACCTGAGTACCGGATTTCATTACGGTACGCCTTGCCTGCAAATGCATCAATAAAGATGGGTTACAATACGTTAAGGCAATACATTCACCAGTTGTCAAACACGGTTGCTATTTCTCCAACCGACATCTGGAAACTGAGTGACCCAAATGTAAGGCCGCAAACAGGACAGCAGGTTTCACTTGGTTTTTATAAAAACTTCAATACAAATAATATTGAAACATCCCTGGAGGTTTATTACAAACAACTGAAGAATATTCCTGACTTTAAAAGCGGGGCTTCTTTGTTACTCAACCATCATATCGAAACGGACATTTTTAATACAAAAGGCAAGGCATATGGCGTTGAATTTTTAATAAAAAAAATATCCGGGAAACTGAATGGATGGATCAGCTATACTTATTCAAGAACGATGCTGAAGCAGGATGATGATCTTGCCGGCGAAACTATTAACAAGGGAAATTATTATCCGGCGAGCTATGACAAACCACATAGTGTCAATGTCATTAGCAATTATCGTTTCTCGCATCGCCTCAGCGTTTCCCTGAATGTTGTTTACAGTACCGGTCGCCCAATCACCTTGCCTATAGCGGTTTTCAATTCCAATGGTTCCCAAAGGGTTTTATATTCTGACCGGAACAAATTCCGGATACCAGATTATTTCAGGACAGACGTTTCCGTAAACCTGGATGGAAATCACAAGGTGAAACAATCGCTTCATAATTCATGGTCTTTAGGTATCTACAATGTCACAGCAAGGCAGAATGCCTATTCGGTTTATTTTGTAGAACAAAACGGGTTGATCAAAGGATATCAGCTTTCCATTTTTGGTACGATCATTCCGTACCTGACATATAATTTCAGATTTTAAAAAAATGAAAATCGATTCGTTCATATTTATATTGTGTTTCATTGGATTGAGCGTGCTAACCGGTTGCAAACGGGAATACGAGCCGCTGGCGCTACAGGTAGATTATAATTACCTGGTTGTGGATGGAGTGATGATTAACGAAGGTGATTCAGCAACGGTTTTTACATTGAGCCGTACAAGAAAATTGTCAGACACTATCCTGGCCGATCCGGAGACCAATGCGGATGTGAATATTGAGGGAATCAATGGCGAAAGTTTTCACTTAACGGAAGGTGCAGCCGGAAGCTACAGTATTCCTTCGCTGGTCTTAAATCCCGCGTCAACATACAGGCTTGCGATTGCTACAATTGTTGGCAAAAAATATGTTTCTGATTTTGTAGAGGTTAAAAAAACACCCCCCATAGACAGTCTCAATTTTGAGCAGCCGGGTGATCTTACCGTTTATATAAATTCGCATGACCCTGCAAACGCCACAAAATACTACCGCTGGCATTATGTGGAAACGGCGCAGTACAGGGCCGAAGGAGAGACAGACCTGGGAGTCAGCAATGCACTGATGTTTTTCAGAGACTCTACAAACCAAATATTTAATTGCTGGAACATCTTCAATTCGACCGATATTTTTATTGGCACAACCGCCGCCCTCAGTGAAGATGTAATCAACCGGTTTCCAATTATCACCATTCCACAGAATTCAGAAAAGGTGGGCATACGCTACGGTATATTGGTAAAGCAATATGCCATCACAAAAGAAGCCTACCAATATTTTGAAATTCTAAAAAAAAATACGGAACAGCAGGGGTCAATATTTGATCCGCAACCTTCGCAATTAAAAGGTAATATTCATTCTGTTGACGATCCGGAAGAACCTGTGATTGGTTTCGTTACAGCTTCATCGGTAACCCAAAAAAGATTATTTATAAAAAATGAAGAGCTTAATAACTGGAAGCCGCTGCACCCAACCGGTGTATGCACGATTATAAATCTGCCCGTAAATCCTGCGAATTACCTAATTTATACATATCCGGATCCTGCCTTTGCGCCATGGTATTTTACGGGCGGTGGAGGAATCCTTGTTGTCGTTCAAAAAGAATGCATTGACTGTACGCTCCGCAAAGGCACAAATCAAAAACCTTCATATTGGTAAAATTTTTTTCTGAAAAAATGAGAATTAATTGTAATAAAATGAACAGTTGCCGGAATTTCTTTTGCTTCCTGGTTGCATTATTTTATGCTGGCAATATTTATTCACAGGGTATTTTATCAGAAGTTCAGCAAAGCTTGAATCATTATAGGGAGCATAATTATAAGGAAAAAGTTTTTCTGCATGTTGACAAAAATGTGTTTGCAACGGGTGAAATTCTTTGGTTCAAAGCATACGTGACTGATGGCAGAACAAACAGGTTTTCCACTCTCAGCAAGATTTGCTATGTGGAAATCATCACGAACGAAAGCAGATCACTGATGCAGGGGAAAATTGAGATTGACTCAGGCAGAGGCTGCGGCTCATTCACTATTCCATCTTCCCTGGCTACCGGCAACTACCTGGTGAGAGCATATACCAATTGGATGAAAAATTTTAGTCCTGATCTATATTTTGAGCAACAGATCAGCATCATAAATCCACGTAACAAGCCTTCTCATCATGAGCCCGATAGCCTGCGATATTCTCTGCGCTTCTTCCCTGAAGGCGGTAATCTTGTGAATGGGTTAAACAGCACGGTCGCCTTCAAAATGACTGATCAGTATGGCAAAGTAGCCCAAGGGCAAGGTGTGATAATAAATAGCCGCAACGACACCATTGCCGGTTTTTCAGCAGACCATTCAGGCCAGGGGCAATTTAATTTTACTCCCGAAGCAGGAAACAACTACCGGGTGTCAGCTACTATAGGTAAAGCCGCTCACAACTTTAAGTTTCCAGATGCATCAGAAAGCGGATGGACACTTCATCTTGAGAATGCCGGGGATAATGTTCAGGTAAAAGTTGCCGGCAATGTCGAAAGTCAACAAAAAGTTTACCTCCTTGCACAATCAAAAGATTCAGTTTCGATCGCTATGGTCCAAATTCTTAGGGACAATGTTGCAACGTTTATGCTGAGTAAATCGAGGCTTGCAAAGGGAATTTCCCGCATTACTTTATTCAATGAAAATAAACAGCCGGTTTGCGAAAGACTTTACTTTAAAAAGCCGTCGCAGATGGAAAGAGTTAGCATCACGCCATCTTCAAATGAATTTCAGCAAAGAAAAAAAGTGACGATCGACCTGTCCCTTGAGAATTCCGGGAGTCTGGTGATCGAAGCTGACCTGTCTGCTTCGGTATATCTCGTCGACTCCATTGAGTCACGTCCAAATAAAAACATCGAAGATTATTTATGGCTTAGTTCTGAAATACAGGGCAACATGGAAAGTCCATTGAGTTTTTCTACAATGACGGAGAATTACAATGATGAAATAATCGATAACATGCTGCTTACTGAAGGATGGAGCCGCTACAACTGGGAAGAAATTTTTTCTAAAAAAGAACCGGCCTTTTCCTTTTTGCCGGAGCAGGAAGGTCACATCATTACAGGAAAATTTTATCCTTTAACCGGCAACCTGCCGGATACCGGGATGAAGTTTTATTTGTCCGTTCCCGGAAACGATTTCAGGTTTGTCAATGGTAATACGATCGGGCACAGAGCGTTTCGATTTAACGTTGGTGAATTTTTTGGGAGGCATGATATTATTTTGCAACCGGGCGAAGCAGACAGTAGCTATCGCCTTTCAATTGACAATCCTTTCTCAGAAAAATTTAGCAAGACGATACTGCCCCCTATAGTTCTCGACCCGGCTTTTGCCCGTCTAATATTGACGCGGACTATTGCTGCGCAATCCTCAACGATTTTTCAGCCGGGAATAAATGCTCTTTATAAGTTGCCCTCATCGTATGATTCGATTGCCTTTTTTGGATTGCCCTCAAAGACCTATTTACTAGATGATTATACCCGCTTTACCGCGATGGAAGAAGTGATGCGGGAATACGTGAAAGAAGTAAGAGTGCGAAAAAAACAGGAGCAATTCCACTACGAAGTTTACAACCAGGTCACTAAACTTTTTTTCGACAATGAGCCCCTGGTACTGATTGATGGCGTTCCGGTTTTTAACATCAATCATGTCATGAACGTCGATCCATTGAAAGTTAAAAAGATTGATTTGATGACGACCAAAATTTTCCAGGGGAATGAGGAGTACGATGGCATTGTCAGCTATTCAACGTATGCCGGAGATCTTGGGGGATATGAACTCGACCCGGCGTCTCTTGTCGTGGATTACGACGGTCTGCAACTTGAAAGGGAATTTTATCTGCCACAATATGAAACAGTGCAACAGAAGACAAGCCGCTTACCGGACTTTCGAAATGTGCTATACTGGTCGCCCAATCTGCAAACCAGAAATGAAAAAACTGCTTTCTCATTTTACACTTCTGACATACCAGGTAAATATAAAATAGTTGTGCAGGGGCTTTCTTTGGAAGGAGCGCCTGTCACAAGTTATTCTGAAATCTTAGTTCGCTAAAAAAACCGGAAGTAAATTTTGGTATCGGTAACCTGCCAAAAAAGTGTTGCTGAAATCCGGGTAAACGGCTAAAATTTAATGTCCCACATATGGAGGCGATGGATTCATGCGGATCGATTTGAAAGAATTTGGTTTAAACATGGTTGTGAATCCTAACGATACCCCCGGACCACTTTTTTGCGGCTCCTCTTTTTTTATAAACCCGATATAATTTTTCTTTTGACTTGCAAGATAGTTAGTGGGGCTATCATCAATCAGATAGCTGACAAACCCCGGTGACTTGCATTCATCGCACTCGATCGGTATAAAATATACAGGAAAAGTGCCGTCGAT
>JBBSPT010000213.1:0-5366 GCA_038258515.1 Chitinophagales bacterium
GTCTTAAATTTCTAAGCGAATTCGTCATCCCGTTTGATACCCAATTCCAGGGAACAAAGGTTGGAGGATTCTCAGGCATTGATTATGACGAAGAAAAAAATATTTACTACGTCATCAGTGACGACCGCTCTGACCGAAACCCCGCAAGATTTTACAAAGTAAACATCGACATCACCGGGTATAAAATCGATTCTGTGTACCCGGTTGAACTTGTTTTTTTAAAAAATGCTGTCGGCAACCTTTATCCAAAATCAACTGAAGATGCACTTCATACGCCAGATCCCGAATCGATACGGTTTAATCCGGCGACACACACTGTCGTTTGGAGCAGCGAAGGCGAAAGGATAATCAGGCAGGATAAAATTGTACTGGAAAATCCAGCCATCACAGAAGTCGATGAATCCGGAACTTACATCGACACATTTGTTTTGCCGGCGCAGTTGCGAATGAGTATGACCGGAGGACCAAGAAGGAATGAAGTTCTGGAAGGACTTGCATTCTCCAAAAATTATCAAACTCTTTACGCAAGCATGGAGCAACCGCTTTATGAAGATGGATCCCGTGCAGGACTATATGATTCATCAGCTATCGTAAGGATCACAAAATTTGACGCGTCATCAAGAAAACCAACAGCACAATATGGGTACAGGTTAGAGCCTGTTGCAGATACACCGTCCATTGCCGGTGGCTTCATACTGAATGGTATTTCAGAAATTTTATCTCCCGCAGAAAACCAGTTATTCGTGGTGGAACGTTCCTACTCGGCCGGGCGTGGCAATTCGATAAAAATATTTCTCGCCGACTTTTCGCGAGCCACAAACATTCAGGATATTGCATCCCTGAAGAATAGCCAGTCTATAACAATAGCTTCCAAAAAGCTCATTTTAAACATGAGTGATCCTGGAATTTACATTGACAATATCGAGGGGGTTTCTTTTGGACCGAGGTTACCGAATGGGCATCGATCGTTGGTGTTCGTCTCCGACAATAACTTTAATGCAGCGCAAAAAACGCAGTTCCTGTTATTTGAAATTGAATAAAAAAAGGAATTATTCTTCCGGCGCAGGCGGAAGTTTTGAATCCGGATGTGCATCTCCGCGGTGACACGTATAACAATTCACTTCCATGAGCATATAACGTGTGTCATGCCAATAAGTGCTGTCAGGCAGCATCCGGGCGTTTGAGTCAGCAATCGCCGGCTTGTTAGGAATTTCTTCCGCGCCGATCTTTTTCACTATATCATGGTTCATATTGCTTTCTTCTAACTCCTGTTCCAACTCCGCTTTAGCAAAATAATTCTTATTGATATCGATAGCCAACTGCATCATCTGCCTGGCAATTTTCTTCTCCGGTTTTTCGTCGGATGCAAAATCCATCTTTTTAGTTTCCTGGTTTCTCACATGACAGAAGTTACATTTCTGTCCCAGCGACCTGGTGAAATGATGCATTACACTATCAAGGTCATGCTCAGTAATGTCCTCGGGAAGAATATGAAGATTCTTGTATTGCGGCCTGTCAGTGACAGAGAAAGCCTGGAAAAGAAATACGCAGATAATGCAAGCAAAAATGATGAGAAAACTTTTTTTCATTGACACTGATTTAGATTCGAAATTATTGAAAATTATCAATTCCCAGTCAGAAATATCAACCCCGCAGCGATATGCAACGATACTATTATTAACTTTTTCACCTGCATGTGTATAAGTAATTTAGTTTGCGAGTGGAGGTCAAATTTTAATTTGATTACTTTATATTTGAATACCATCAGTATAATCCGTTTAAATTTATTTTCTATTTCACCTAAACTAAAGCCCGATTGACAGACACTATAATAAACCTCGAAACTGTTAACCCGATCGAATTCTTTGGAGTAAACAATGGCAAACTCGACATCTTAAAAAAGAAATTTCCCCGCCTTAAAATTCTAAGCCGTGGTACGCAAATAAAACTTAGCGGTGCCCCCGAGCAAATTGAAGATGCGAAAGATAAGATCAATCTTGCTGTGCAATATCTTGAGCGCAATGGTCACATGAGCGAGAATTATTTTGAACAAATCCTTGGCGGTGACGATGAAAAAGTAGTTGACAATTTTGTTGACAGACATCCAAACGATGTACTCGTATTTGGTCCAAATGGCAAGACCGTCAGGGCACGAACTGCCAACCAGAAGGCAATGGTGAGATCGATTGAAAAGAATGATATCGTTTTTGCAATCGGTCCGGCGGGAACAGGTAAAACTTATACGGCAGTAGCGCTTGCTGTAAGGGCGTTAAAAAATAAGCAGGTTAAAAAAATCATTCTCACGCGTCCTGCTGTGGAGGCCGGAGAAAATCTTGGATTTCTGCCGGGCGACCTGAAGGAGAAAATAGACCCTTACCTGAGGCCGCTTTATGATGCCCTCGATGATATGATTCCCGCTGATAAACTGGGATATTACATGACGACGAGGACTATTGAAATTGCCCCTCTCGCCTACATGCGTGGGCGGACACTTGACAATGCTTTTATCATTCTGGATGAGGCGCAGAACTCAACCGATCTTCAGCTAAAAATGTTTTTGACGCGGATAGGTGCCAATGCAAAAGCCATCATCACTGGAGATGTAACGCAAATCGATTTGCCACCTAAAATAAAAAGTGGCCTGGAAAAATCGGTGAGGATTCTGCAAAATATAGACGGGATAGGCCACGTGGAGCTTGATGAAGAAGATGTCGTGAGGCACAGGCTTGTTAAATCCATCATCAAGGCTTATGAAAAAGAAAAAATAAAAGAGCTTGAACAAGCGAAATAATTTTTTAGGAAGAAATAATTCCTGAAGGCAGCTACTTTGCTGCCTTTGTTCTTTCCGCGCTTCTTTGAAGTTCGTTTTAGTACCATTTTTATTTAGAGCAGAAAGATATTTACCTTAGTTTTTTTAAATGCAGAAATGAGCGCACCGAAATTCTTTGTTTTGTTGTTGATGATCGCATTCGCATCCTGCAGTAACCCTGCAGAAATCAGGAGAACAGACCCTCTTGAATCGGGAAGAGGTTTCATAGAAGCATCTTTAAAGGGAGACTATGTGGAAGCTCAGAAGTATCTACTGCAGGACAGCACAAACCTCGAATATTTTGAAGGCTACAAAAAATTCATCATCAACAGGAGCAAGGAAGAAAAATCAGGATATAGCGATGCAAGCATAATTATCGATTCAACGGATATGCTATCAGATTCAGTTGCCATCATAAGTTATTCAAATACTTTCAAAAAGAAGCCTTCGCGACTTAAGCTGGTAAGGGTGAAAGGGGATTGGCTCGTGGATTTTAAATACACATTTAATGGCAACTTGCTGCCGGGAGTGGAGGAATGAAGCGATCAGGAACAATCATGTTTTATGATGATTTGAAAATAAACAGCATCGGAAATGAAAATAATTTTAGCTGTTGGAATCGGTAGTTGTATCGGTGGAATTGCGCGGTATTTTCTTACCCAAATAATACAAAATAAATTTCTCAGCACTTTTCCATTTGGAACATTGGCGGTAAATATTATCGGGTGTCTTGTTATCGGAATTGTTTTTGGGTTAAGTGAAAAAGGCAACTTCAATGCTGAATGGAGAATTTTTTTAGTCACCGGAATCCTCGGAGGTTTTACAACATTTTCATCTTTTTCAAATGAGTCTGTAGGTATGCTTCGCGATGGACAATTGTGGTACGCTTTTGTATATATTGCCACAAGCGTCCTGGTTGGCGTGCTTGCGACCTTTACGGGAATTTCAATTATCAAATTCTTATAACATGGAAAATAATCCCGATGCGAAATTGCTGAGGATTTTCATTGGAGAATCTGATAAATCGGGGCAACAACCGCTTTACGAAGCAATCGTTTTTGAAGCAAAGAAGCAATCTCTTTCGGGCGCTACTGTTACAAGGGGAATTATGGGATTCGGCGCAAACAGCAAGATTCACTCGGCAAAGCTTTTTGACATTTCTACTGACTTGCCTCTTGTGATCGAGATTGTGGATGCAGAAGAAAAAATAAGAGATTTTACGAAATGGGTCGAAGAACTGTTTGAGGAAACGAATTCGGGAGGGCTCATCACTATCGAAAAGGCGGAAGTCATCAGGTACAAAGCAGGCAATAGAAAACCATAAAATTCTCAACCATTAATTATACTGATATGTATGTACTACACCCATGGCATGGCGCACATTACGGCGAAAATGCTCCCCAGGTAGTGAATGCGCTTATTGAAATTTCGCAAGGCTCTAAATCTAAATATGAGATTGATAAAAAAACGGGCCTGTTGAAATTGGACCGCGTTATCTATTCTTCCTTCCACTACCCGGTAAATTATGGTCTTATTCCGCAGACGCTGGGGCAGGATGCTGATCCACTGGATATCCTGGTAATGTGCTCAGAATCGATCCAGCCGCTTTGCCTCGTGGAAGCTTATGTAATTGGAAATATGCAAATGATTGACTCGGGGTTGATAGATGATAAAATAATTGCGGTTGCGGCGCAAGACCCCGGTGTGAATTATATAAAAAGCATGGATGATCTGCCTCAGCATTTTATAAGGGTTCTTAAAAATTATTTTGAACAGTATAAAGTCCTGGAAAACAAAAAAGTTGAGATCAATGACTTTCAAACAAAAGAAAAAGCGTTTGAAATAATAAACGAATCGATTGAGTTTTACAAGGAAAAATTTCCTAAATAATTTTGATTAATATTTTATGAGCACACATGTGATTGTTGTTCTATTGCTGATAGGCCTTGCCGCAGGAGTATTGGGAGGACTGGTAGGTGTTGGCGGAGGAATCGTGATTGTTCCGGCTCTTATTTATTTCCTGGCTTTTTCGCAAAAGGAAGCACAAGGAACTTCTCTCGGCATCCTGCTGCTTCCGATAGGCATTCTCGGAGTGTGGCAATATTATAAGGCCGGATATGTTGACATGCGAATCGTTTGGTTGGTTGCGATTGGCTTTCTGTTGGGAAGTTATTTCGGAAGCAAAATCGCGTTGGCATTACCGCAGGAGACAGTTAAAAAAGTTTTCGCCATTTTAATGATTGTGGTTGCATTCAAAATGCTGTTCATTGATAAAAAATTGAAAGACACAGAGGAACATAAGATTACGCACACAACATTACCGGATAAAACGTCAGAGAATCCATAACTACCCTGGAGTATTGTTATGACGAACCACGTTCGTTTAGATTGGTGCGTATTTCTTTCTTCCCTGCAAATTCTTTACGTTGATGTATCTTTTTTACAGCTCTTAAAACGAAGTCTGCATACCGAATGATTCTTTTGAGATCATTTCTTCAGTTCCTTCCAGTCCTCCTCCTGAACATCTACTCCATAATGCTTTGCCGCCTTTTTTATA
>JBBSPT010000214.1:0-5342 GCA_038258515.1 Chitinophagales bacterium
CGCCCCATGTGTCCATAGGCAGCGGTTTCGCTGTAAATAGGATTGCGAAGTTTAAGACGCTGCTCGATAAAATATGGCCGCATATCAAATATCGATTTCAGTTTTTCGGCTATCTCTCCGTCTGTTAGTTTTAATTTAGATGTACCGTAAGTATTTACATTTATGCTCGTAGGTTCTGCCACACCAATTGCATAAGATACCTGCACCAAAACCTCATCACAAACACCTGCTGCAACAAGATTCTTTGCGATATGTCTTGTAGCATATGCTGCGCTGCGATCCACTTTACTTGGATCTTTGCCGCTGAAGGCTCCACCGCCGTGAGCGCCCTTACCTCCATAAGTATCCACGATGATTTTCCTTCCTGTAAGGCCTGTATCTCCGTGCGGCCCGCCAATTACAAATTTTCCGGTTGGATTGATGTGGTACTTTATTTTATCATTAAAAAAATGAGCATACTGCGGATACTTCTTCTTCATTCGCGGTACCAAAATTTTCTTTATATCGTCAGAGATTTTTTTCAACATTTTTTGTTCATCCCCAAAATCGTCGTGCTGCGTTGATACAACGATTGCATCGATTCGTTTAGGTTTTCCGTCATCTCCATATTCAAGGGTCACCTGGCTCTTTGCATCCGGCCTCAGGTATTTAATTTCCTTATTCTCCCGTCTCAATGCCGCAAGCTCAATCAAAATAGTGTGTGCAATATCAAGCGCCAGAGGCATATAATTTTCTGTTTCGCTTGTCGCGTATCCAAACATCATTCCCTGGTCGCCAGCACCCTGCTCCTCTTTCTTTTTCCTGTCAACACCCTGGTTGATATCAGCGGATTGCTCGTGTATTGCCGATAAAATTCCACAGGAATTTGCTTCAAACATATACTCGCTTTTTGTATAACCTATTTTCCTGATCACATCTCTCGCGATCTGCTGCACATCCAGGTAGGCTTTCGACTTCACTTCTCCGGCAAGGACCACCTGGCCCGTGGTGACAAGTGTTTCACAGGCAACTTTACTATCTGCATCAAATGCAAGAAAATTGTCAATAAGTGCATCGCTGATCTGATCAGCTACTTTATCCGGGTGTCCTTCACTAACTGATTCCGAGGTAAATAAATAGGCCATGTTTTTTTTACTTTTTTTTGAGGGGCAAAATTATGCTTTGGTCTTGAGGAATCAAAATGGCAATTTTCCTCATATGATAATTGAGCCAACGTTCAGAGTACAGAATAAACAATGCGGAGTCGCACCTTGTTAGCACTGCTGCCGGTTCCATGCAGCCTGACTCTTCCCTCAGCAACGTTATTTGTAGTGACGTCAAAAAACGGAACTAACTGGCTGCACCTGTCGAGATAGGACGAATTGTTCACGATATCATATGGAGCCCGCAGGCGAAAGACTGCATTATTGCTTCCTTTGGTAACAATGGACTGAACGTAGCGCGAAACATTGAAATTGTATTGAGACAAGGCCTGCCCCTGGCCGTTGGAATAGGGACTCTTAATACCACCGAGATATGTGAAATTAGGTACCTGGCTCACGATCGCAAAGTCGCACGGAACCGGGATATAGCGCCCGTTCGTCGAAGTATCTTTGGTGTCAAGATATAATAAACGGGGAGCGGCAAAAGTTTCGTCGGACGGATCCGGTGAATATGCCTGCTGCACAATTAGTTCGGCACGATGAATCACCCTGTTTGATAAGTTCGAAAGTCCTGGAATATTAAGTTCTGCATAGCTTCCGGGCGATGTCTGAATATAAATAAACTCGTCTCCAGAGGGTGGATGAGTGAGGTTGTTTGTTATCTCTGAAGTCCCTCTATCCCGCGTGATTGAATTTGCGTGACCGGAGAACTGGCTCAATACAAAATTATAAACAATGGTATCCTTGTTATCTGTCTTGGATGAAAAATACATCGCGAGTCTTGTGTGATCATCAGTCAGGCTAAAATAATTTAATGCATTGCCGCCAAATGCCTGATCCGCGTTAATCGCAAATCCTTTGAAATGTTCCTTAAAGGCTGAATCACTTCTGAAAGCTGCAGTATCCATCAATAATGTCTCTATAAAAGCCTTGTCCATCGGAATCCGCAGTTGATTTTTCGCGTCTTCGTTCACGCTGTGAATTGAATCGTCCAAATCAATTGGCTTATAAATGCGTTCTCCAATAGGGGTAGAACTTTGGAAGTCTAACACATCGCACGTAGTATAAACTGAATCGTACTTAAAACCATTCGTAAGCGGAAACACCTGCACTCTTTGTGGCTGAAGGCTGTCGCCAAATGAGTGCGAATATTGGAGAACCAAAACTGCAGAATCAAATTGAAGTGAATCAGGAATGCTAAACGGATAAGTAGAAGGCTTTAATTCGAGAGAAATACTTGCCGCACTTCTTCCAAACAAAGGATCATTTTCAATAATGCCCAATGCATGTAGATCATTAACATTGACCGCTTTGCACTCAGTCGAAACTGAGTCGAAATTCATCGCAATAATATCAAGGGTAGTATCGAAAGTTTTAATGTTGTCAACAACAGGAATCAGCTCCTGTCCAAGTTGAGTGGTATCGATTTTAGTGCAGCTCCAATTTAGAAAAAATGATAAGAATAATCCTGTCAGTACAAGTTTGAATTGGCATTTACGCACTTGAAAAATCGATTTGAAATAATGAAATTAATGGGGAAAATCACTGGTCCGCAAGGTCGGCATACAATTGTAAATAGTCTGTTAAATCTGTTTCAGCATTGTATTTCAAGACTTTTTTACTTCTCACTTTAGAGAATTCGTCCTCCAGTTTTTTATCGACATTTTCAGCGCCAAAAGTTATTGCATCGGCATAGGTTGCGCCTCCACGAAATAAGGATACATTGTTCCCTTCTTTAAAAGCTTCCAGATCCTTCTCTTTTATATTTGGACTAATGTTGGCGATCTTCAGGAAATCTGCGCCTAATTTTTCTTTGAATGTATTTTGCCCTATAGTGTAAATGATCTTGCAATTGCTGAATACAGGCTCTTTCTTATAAGCGGTCTTTATGTACATCGGGATTAACCCTGTCATCCATCCGCTGCAGTGAATAATATCGGGAGGCCATCCAAATTTTTTCACGGTTTCCAGCGCTCCCTTACAAAACAAAACCGTCCTTAGTGCATTGTCAGAAAACCATTTTTCATTTTCATCATGAAACAATGTTTTTCTTTTGAAAAGATCTTCGTTATCAAGAAAGTAAATTTGTAACCTGGCGTTGGGCAGGGAAGCCACTTTAATTACCAATGGGTAATCATCTCCATCTATAGACACATTAATTCCCGAAAGCCTAACTACCTCGTGCAACCTGTGTCGCCGCTCGTTGATGATTCCAAAGCGGGGCATGATACAGCGAACTTCCATTCCGTTCTCGTTCGATTTAACTGCAAGCCTATTTACAATTTCAGCGAATTCAGTCATTTCCAGGTAAGGAGACATTTCGTTTGCAATAAATAAAATTCTTTTCTTTGTTGACATTTGCGAAAGTTAAATTAACGAAAGCTGTTTTTTTAACGGTCGGCGAAGTTACGGTTATTTTTTCTTTATACGTCCGTGAACCCAGTGAGAGCCATAATTTTATAGAGATGATATTATTCAAAAAATCCAGTGATTTAAACATCCATCTCAAAAAATTACGTAGCCAAAACCTCGCAATCGGTTTCGTTCCAACGATGGGAGCGCTTCATGGTGGCCATATTTCTTTGGTTGAAAAAAGCAAAAACGAAACCGATACCACCGTTTGCAGCATTTATGTAAATCCTCTGCAGTTCAACAATAAAAAAGATTTCGAAACCTACCCGTTAAGAGCTGAAGCTGATATACTTTTATTGGAACAGGCAGGATGTGATATTCTTTTTCATCCTCCCGAAAACGAAATTTTCCCTACAGGAAATCCCGAAAAAGTTTTTAACCTCGGGCAACTGGAGGAAATTTTTGAAGGGAAATTCAGGCCCGGACATTTCCAGGGAGTTTGCCTCATTGTCGAAAAACTTCTTTCATTGGTCCAGCCTTCTCAATTGTATCTTGGTCAGAAAGATTACCAGCAAACATTGGTTATTAAAAAACTGGTTCAACTCATGGATTCGAATGTAAAAATCACCGTGTGTCCGACCTTTCGTGAAGAAAATGGCCTCGCAATGAGCAGTAGAAATCTTCGGCTGAACAGTGTAGAAAAAGAACTTGCACCAGAACTTTATAAATCCCTGGTGAAGATCAGGAATAATATTTTTTCCCGGGATATTGCCTCTTTGAAACTCGAAGCCATTACGCGGTTAGAATCGATCGGCTTTACAGTTGAATACCTGGAAATCGCCACTATCCATGATCTTGAGCCGGCGCGGGAAGTTAATTCCAAATTGAACTATATTGTTCTGGTAGCTGCATTCCTTGGAAATGTCAGGTTGATTGACAATCTGTTGATAACATGCTAAGTGCCTTCGGTTTGCTATCTTGTACACCTTTATGAAAGCAAAAATTCTTTTGGTTTTCAAGTATTTATTTTTCCTCGGAATCGGAGTGGGATTGATGTGGTGGCAACTTGGAAAAATGACAGCCGCGCAGCGGATCCAGTTTTATGACTCTTTGCAAAACGCGAACTACCTTGTACTGATTCCAGTTATTATCATGTCAATCTTAAGCCATATTTTCAGGGCGATCAGGTGGAAGATTTTAATAGAACCGATGGGTTACCACCCGTCAACTGCCAATACATTTTATACAACTATGTGCGGATATTTTGCGAACACGTTCGTTCCACGGGCAGGTGAAGTACTACGCTGTACCTTGCTTTCGCGGTACGAAAAAATTCCAGTCGCTAAATTGATCGGCACGATCCTCGTCGAGAGAATTTTCGATTTATTTTGTTGGGGGTTCATAATCCTGTTCGCAATTTTAATACAATTAAAAACGGTGGGCTCATTTATACAAACCCAGTTTCAAAAAATTGCAGAGCGTGAGAGCGTCTTGCCACTGTGGATGAAGTTGGCCACCCTACTTGTATTTCTAACATTACTTTACCTGCTCGTAAAATGGCTTTTTAAAAGACATGCAAACCACAGGCATATCATAAGACTAAAAGGAATTCATCTTGGGTTAAAAGAGGGCCTTTCTTCCATCCGTCATTTAAAAAAAAGAAAATTGTTTATCCTTTACACGATCTTAATCTGGTTATTGTATGCCGGGCAGGTGTACATAGGTTTCAGTGCACTTTCATCGACGGCACAACTCGGAATACCAGCTGCATTCAGTGTTTTGTCGTTGGCGACGCTTGCCATGATTGTCGCTCCCGGGGGCATAGGCGCCTTTCCCGTAGCGGTGCAG
>JBBSPT010000215.1:0-5286 GCA_038258515.1 Chitinophagales bacterium
TGTGATAAAGATGAATAACCCCCGTGCATCCAGCGATACCAAGGCGAAACAAAGTGTGATCGTAAGTATTGACAAAAACCGTGACATCTATCTCGGCCAGCAAAAAATTCTTTTCGATTCGCTGGAGAACTTATTGCAACGGCAATTGCTGGTCGGTGATAGTATCAAGCCGGCCGTAGTGATTAATGCCGACTCGCTGGTGAGTTGGGGTGATATTGTAAGAGTGATGCAAGTAGCAAAAAGACTAGGCGCCACAACTTCGGCATCAGTGAGTGGCATGAAATAAATCTAACTGTTCGTTTAATTTTTTTTTCCGGCTTTAATCATTCTATCCTTGCCGTAGATATCCCGTTTTATTTCTGCATAAGAAAACAATTGTGCAAAAACTGCAGAGACCTGCTCAGCGTATTTCTCATGCGTTTCAACATAAATATTTCCATCCGCTTCGAGATGAACGAGCGCAAAAGCTGCTATCCGTTTATAAAAAATAAGTGGATCATCATCCGGCACAAACAATGCACCATGGGGCTCAAACGCCAACACATTTCTTGCTAACGCTTCCTTTTCCATTTCAGGTATGTAAGGAGGATTGCTCACAATTATTTGATAAGATGAAAGTTTGGAATGCATATCCTTTTCAAGAAAATTAATTTTTTGAAAATGAATTTCAGCCTGGAGATCTTCGGCATTTTTTTTTGCAACAGCAAGAGCACGTTCACTCACATCAATCGCGGTTATGTCACAATTCGGCAATTCTTTTTTCAACGAAATAGCAACACATCCGCTACCCGTTCCGATGTCCAGGATGGCGCAATCTTTCATTGCCTGCTGAGTTCGTAAGCGAGCATCCCGGACAACCCAATCTACTAGTTCCTCCGTTTCAGGACGTGGAATAAGTACGTGCTCGTTCACAAAAAATTTTCTTTTATAAAACCAGGCGTACTTCAAAACATACTGCACCGGTTTGTGCAGCATTAATAGCGAAAGCTTTTCTTCTAACGCGAGGAGGATATCTGACGAAAGTTGAACGGTCGCATTTCTTCTTTGCCATTGTTTTAAGCCCGTCACTTCTTCAAATACCCAGTCAGCAATATTTTCTGCTTCACGAATTTCATAAACAGATGAAAGTGTATTGGTGAACTGTTGATAGTACTGCGCTATTGTCATTCACACAAACTTAATTATTTTGTGAGGCAATAACTTTTATCATAAAAAATTGACTGAGGAAGAACTATACATGAGCAGGTGTATTCAGCTTGCGGAGATGGGCGCAGGTGAAGTTGCACCAAACCCGATGGTGGGTTCGGTTCTCGTGCATGAAAATATTATTATCGGAGAAGGGTCTCATAAAAAGTTTGGAGGGCCTCATGCCGAGGTGAATTGTATTCACAGCGTTAGCGAAAAACATAAGGTCTTAATACCGGAAAGCATTTTGTATGTTTCCCTTGAGCCCTGCTCCCATGTTGGCAAAACACCGCCGTGCAGCGATCTTGTCATCCAAAATAAAATCAGGAAAGTTGTGATTGGCTGCGAGGATATTTTCAAAGAAGTATCCGGAAGAGGAATTCAGCAATTAAAAAAAGCAGGGATAGAAGTGGATGTTGGCATCCTGGAAAAAGAATGTGTGGACATCAACAAACGCTTCTTCACGTTTCACCGGCATTTCAGGCCTTACGTAATTTTAAAATGGGCACAGAGTATCAACGGGAAAATTGGCGAATTAGACAAACGAGTCTTAATCAGCAATGACTATGTTAACCGGATCGTTCACAAATGGCGAGGTGAAGAAGCCGCAATTTTAATTGGAACAAATACTGCCTTCACCGATGATCCGTTACTGACAACACGCTTATGGCCGGGAAACAATCCAACAAGAATTGTCATTGACAGAAACCTAAGGCTGCCATCATCATCAAAAATATTTAACAAGGACGCGAAGACAATCATCTATAATGATCAAAAAGATACTATCGAAGAAAATCTCCGGTTTGTAAAAATTACGTTTTCCAACCCCGACGATGAGCAGAATTATCTCCACGAACAAATACTCGCTTCATTGTTTCAACTGAATATTCAAAGTGTTTTGATAGAAGGCGGCAGCAGAACTTTGCAGCACTTCATCGACAGCAACCTTTGGGATGAGGCGAGAGTTATCACAAACGAAAAGCTGGTTATTGAAAACGGAATTCCAGCGCCCGAAATGACGAATTTTGTTTTGGAAAAACAAGAGAGGTTTTCAGAGAATACAATCGCCTATTATGCAAATGGCCGGAGTAAATTGTAGATTCAGTTCTTGAAACGTCAACTGAATTCAAGAACCTCAGTAACCTCAGTTGTTGGCAATTGAGCATTGCGCATGGCAATTCCCCTGATCGCATTATCTGAAAATTCTAAAAATGCTTTTTTGGAAGTTTCATCATCACCCATCATCACAGGTATTCCAATATCCCCGCCTTCACGGATCGATTGCACTAATGGAATTTCACCCAGAAACGGAATGTCATATTCTTCTGCCAGGTCTTTGCCCCCGCTTTTTCCAAAAATAAAATATCTATTCTCCGGCAATTCTTTGGGAGTGAAGTAGCTCATATTTTCAACAAGACCAATAACTGGAACTTTAAGCTGTGCCTGGTTGAACATCGCAATGCCTTTCTTCGCGTCGGCAAGCGCAACCAATTGGGGTGTTGTAACAACAATCACTCCCGTTACAGGAACTGTTTGCACAATTGTCAAATGAATGTCACCCGTGCCCGGTGGCATATCTATAATCAGGTAGTCGAGATCACCCCAATCCACGTCGGTTACAAATTGCCTGATAGCACTGCTTACCATAGGACCGCGCCAAACAACGGCCTGCTTTTCGTCAACCAGTAATCCGATGCTCATCAACTTGATTCCATATCTTTCTAAAGGAACGATTTTCCCTTTGCCATCAACATCTCTCATTACAGGCCTCTCCCCTCTCACGCCAAACATGATGTGAATGCTCGGGCCATAAATATCAGCGTCCATTAGCCCGACTTTAGCGCCTCCTTCTGCAATGCTTAACGCAAGGTTCGCAGCAATCGTGCTCTTGCCAACTCCACCCTTGCCACTTACTACAGCAATAATATTTTTTACTCCGGAAAGCACCTTGTTATCTTGTCTGATGCTTGTGGTATTACTTGTAAAATTCACCGTGACATTTGCTTCTTTATCCACGAAAGTGTGCACTGCATTGATGCAGGCATTTTTAATCAAATCTTTCAGCGGGCAGGCAGGTGTGGTGAGCACTACTGTAAATGACACATCATGGCCATTGATCGTTATATCTTTCACCATATTTAATGTTACTAGATCCTTCCCAAGATCAGGCTCCTGCACGTTTTCAAGGGCTTTTAAAATCTCTTTCTCTTTCATCGTTCAATATTTTGTTAAAACGGATTTATAACTGCAAATTTAATCATTGATAACCTTACTTTGTCCAATTAATACCCTTTCCCATCGGCGAGATAAGCGTTAAATTTGTATTCGAACATTTAAAAATAAATACACCCCAGAAGGGGTTGGGGTTATGAAGAAAACCATACATTCCTTTTTATTCCTGGCCTTTATCTTTCCACTGGGTGCTCATGCACAATTTGAAACTTACAAAGATTCCGTCGTGCAGTTGTATGGTGTTGTGATGTCTGCTGACAGTCTGAAAGCCTTACCTGCTGTCAGCATTGTTGTGCAGGGACAAAACCGGGGAACCATCACCAATGATGAAGGCGTCTTTTCTATCGTGGTATTAAAGGGAGATAAAGTAGAATTTACGAGCGTTGGTTATAAACCAAAACTGGTTGATATCCCGAGAAATCTTGAAGGCAATCAGCATAGCATCATTCAACTGATGATAGAAGATACAGTGTACCTGCCTGCGACGATCATTCGAAAATTACCATCGAGAGAAGAATTTGAACGGGACTTTGTAAATACGCAGGTCCCGGATGATCAGCAGGAGATTGCGAGGCAGAACGTATCAGAAAGTAACCGCCAGGCGCTGATGTCAGTTTATCCCCGTGACGGCCGGGAAGCTTCGAATTATTACTTCAAACAGAATGCCCGTAAATATTATTCAGCGGGGCAGCTTCCACCTCAAAATATTTTTAACCCTATGGCATGGTCTGAGTTTATCAAGGCTTGGAAGCGCGGCGATTTTAAAAGAAAATAAAAAGATTTCTTTGTTGCTCACCGAAGGTTTCGAAAGAGCATTTCCTTTCGTTTTTTTATTCGTGAGTATTAGTATTTTAAATTCAAAATGCCCCGAAGGGCACCTTGAATTCCGGGAAGTTTAATCCGGGTATTGTTTCCGTATAAAATCGATATCAACAGGAGAGAGATGTTTGTTTTCCGGAGTGCCGAAACCGTCAAGCGTAAACTCAGGTGGAAAGAAATACATCATGATACTGTCATTATCCACTTCCGTAAACTGCGTGATATTTTTACTGTATTTATTGAAAATATTGCTATCCACTTCTGCCTTGCTCCAATTGTTTGGAGGACCTGCAAAATATTTATATACCGCCGGCTTATTCCATTTAATACCTTTCGCGGGATTCTGATGCTCATGTATGCAACCCATCGCATGACCGAATTCATGAACAACCACCCGTTCCCATTCGCCGTCGTCAGTGTTGTCGCGCAGCCATCCAAAGTTCATCGTGGGTTCACTGTCAGGAAGCACATTGCAATCAGTGCCGACCGTACTCCAGGAACCACTATCAGCCACAAAAGAAATTCTTATCATTCCCTTTTTACCATTCACAAACCTCAGTTTTATATTGGCATTTGCATTTCTTTTGTTGGTCCAATAGCGTGCGTACTTTTTTGTTTTCTTTTTTTGAAGAGCGTTCCCGTCTAAGAATGCTACTGTGATTGTTTGTCCCGGTTGCCATTTGTTGCCGGTGAGAATAGCCATCCTTGAAAGAATCGCATGCTCATTCATATTAAATTGCTGATGCGGATTATTGATAAAACTCCGCATAACAGAATGCTCGGCCGTACCGCTTTCTGCCGGATTATTTTGAGGGTTTGTTTTTATTGCCTCAAGCATCTTAACATGCAGCTTGAGGGTGGAGATGGGGCGATCAACACATACATGCAATTCAGGTTTTGAAGCAATTGTTTGTTTCTTTTTCATGTTGTTATTTCTATGTTTTTAAAATCAGTTTTGGGGTTGGCTAAGGCAATTTCAAGAATTGTTCATAGATTGAAAACCGCAGCTCTATTCCCAGACAGTCTTTCCTCACTATGATTATTCTCAAA
>JBBSPT010000216.1:0-5213 GCA_038258515.1 Chitinophagales bacterium
GAAAAGATATTTTTGAAGGTCATGCAAATATGTTTCCGAAGCTTGCTGCCGTCTGCTGTCTTTTATTTTTCATTGCATACGAAGCGAGATCACAGCCATGCACGACGTTGGGGCAAACACCCTCAACAGCCTTTCCGGTTTGCGCCAGCAATGCTTTTAGTCAAACTACAGTTCCCTATTGTGGAGGTAATGTGATTCCCGGACCTTGCACGGATGTGTTGACAGACCTTAATCCTTTCTGGTATAAATTTACCTGCTCCGCCTCAGGCACACTTGGATTTGTTATTACTCCCAACGACCTTGATGATGATTATGACTGGCAGATTTTTGATATTACCGGTCATAGCCCGGACGATGTTTTTACTCATCCTTCTTTGTTTGTTGCATGCAATTGGTCCGGCAATACAGGGCGTACAGGAGCTGCTGCTTCGGGATCATCGCTTATCAATTGTGCCGGTCCCACCTATCCTACTTTTAGCAAGATGCCTGTGTTGGAAATAGGCCATAACTATATTTTACTGATCAGTCATTTTACTACTTTCACTCCTTCTCAGAATGGTTATAAACTTGAGGTTGGTGGTGGCACTGCGAACATCATTGACCCGGTGCCTCCCGATCTTTCTATGGTCACTTCATCCTGTGATGGAAAAAGCCTTAGAGTAAAGCTGAGTAAGAAAATGAAGTGTAATTCGCTTGCGACCGACGGAAGCGATTTTGTTCTCTCCAATTCATCAGCCAACATTGTTTCGGCTTCGGGGAACAGTTGTTCTACAGGTTTTGATATGGACTCGGTTGTTCTTGTTTTTGATAACTCTTTACCGGCTGGTCAGCATACGCTAAGGATGAAAAGTGGGATAGATGCAAACACTTTGTTAGACAACTGCGATCGTGAAATACCCGTTGACAATTCAATTGACTTCGAAGTTTTCCCGATACAACCTGTGTTAATGGACAGCCTTACAAAACCTGCATGTGCTCCGCAAACCCTGGAATTGGTTTTTAAGAAAAATATTTTATGCAGCTCTGTTGCCGCGGATGCCAGTGACTTCGATGTTTCAGGACCTTCCCCTGTCACGCTGAGCAGTGTTGGCGGGAATTGTTCAGGAAGTTCCACGAGTGTCATCCGTCTTATTTTATCAGGCCCGGTTGTGCATGCAGGCACTTACCGGGTGAAACTTTTAAGAGGGACCGACGGTAACACGCTTGTCGATGAGTGCGGACAGGAAGTTCCAGTCGGTTCAGAGCTGATATTTACAGTAAAGGATACGGTCAATTCCGCCTTTTCATTTTCAGTGTTACAGGGTTGTAAAGCCGACACCGTCAGGCTCCGCCATGATGGAAGGAATGGAGTGAACAAATGGGAATGGACGTTGGATTACGGGGGAAATAGTGGCTTGCAGAATGCAGACGTGATCTTCAAAACATTCGGATCAAAACAAATTTTATTGTCGGTGACCAATGGTTTCTGTAGCGATTCGTCCAGCCAAACCATTCATCTGGGAAACGAATTGAAAGCTGGTTTTGAAACAAGCAATCTGTTGTGCCCGGAAGATCCTGCAATTTTTTTGAATAAAAGTATCGGCAATATTGTCTCTTACAATTGGGATCTTGGGAATGGAAACAGTAGCCTTTCCGAAACTCCTGTACCAGAGCATTATCCTTTTTCCACCTCAGAAAAAATTTATAGCGTAAGGCTTATAGTTAAAAATGATATTGGATGTTTTGATACCGCTACCAACAATGTAAAAGTGTTGAAATCCTGCTATATTGCTGTGCCCAACGCATTTACTCCAAATGGTGATGGACTAAATGATTATCTCTATCCTGTCAATGCATTCAAGGCTGATAACCTTGATTTTAAAATTTATAATCGCATTGGTCAATTAGTTTTTCATTCTACCCAATGGACCAACAAATGGGATGGAAAAATAAACGGCGAGCCGCAGGACAGTGGAATCTTTGTTTGGATGCTGACTTATACAAATCGCGACACGGGTAAGAAGATTTCTCAAAAAGGATCGACGGCTCTCTTGAGATAGACTATATATCGAATTGAAAAAAATCCTGGAAAATACAGGTCAGACCTCATGTTAACTGTTTCCTAAAACAACTACGATGGGACAGTGAACAGGTTCTTTTTTTTAACTTGCCCGCTTAAATTTTGTGAATGAAAAATATTCTACTCGTATCAAATATTGTTTTATTTATCCTCGTAGGAATTCTGTATTACCTGTATTTTAATGGTTCTAAAAAGGGGAGTTCACAAAAGGCGCCGGTCTCCGTAGCATCTCCTGCCACAGGTATGACAAATGTGGCCTATATCGATTTAGATTCTCTTCAAAGCAACTATACTTATTACAAAATAATTAAAGCAGATTTTGAAAAGCAGCAGGAAGCAGCAAATAACCAGATTACAGCACTGCAGAAAAAATATCAGGCCCGGGCAATAGAGTTACAGCAAAAAGGGCCAACGATGAATCAACAGGAGCAGGAGAGCGCTATGCAGGAAATGAATAAAATGCAACAGGATCTGCAGGAGAAAAAACAAGGGCTTGACAATGGGCTCTACAATTCGAATTCGAAGATGAAAGAAGATATCTTATTCAGGATCCAAAGTTTTTTAAAGGACTATAATAAGGACAGGAAGTATTCTTATATTTTTTCGTATGAACCTGGGTTCATGTTTTATAAAGATTCCACGCTGGATATTACTCCTGATGTAATTGATGGTCTCAACGAATTGTACACTCAAAATAAAAAGTGATTAATTTTCAATCTCAAATTAATTTATATCTTCAATCCCGTTTATTAAAACGGGATTTTTTATGAGTGAGCATGCTACTTCGTTTCGACCAACCCTTCGCCTCTTTGATGCTACTATGATTGTAGCTGGATCTATGATTGGTTCCGGAATTTTCATTGTGAGCGCCGACATTATCAGGAACGTGGGGAGTGCCGGATGGCTGATCGTTATCTGGCTGCTCACCGGCTTTATGACCGTTACCGCTGCCGTTAGCTATGGCGAGTTAAGCGGCATGTTTCCAAAGGCCGGGGGGCAATATGTTTACCTGAAAGAAGCTTATAATCCGCTTGTCGGATTCCTTTACGGCTGGAGTTTATTCTCTGTTATTCAAACAGGAACCATTGCTGCTGTGGGAGTGGCATTTGCAAAATTCACCGGTTATTTTTTCCCGGTACTGGATGTGAAGGATGAGAATATTTTATTTCAGTTAGGATTCTTCAAGCTCTATCCTGCCCAACTTGTTGCCATCCTCCTGATTATGTTTCTTACGTGGACCAATACACGGGGAGTGCAGGGAGGAAAATGGATTCAAAATATTTTTACATCAACAAAAATCATTTCCCTGCTGGGTCTGATCGTAGCTGGCTTTATCTTTTTCAAGCCGGAAGTGTGGCAGGCCAATTGGACCGGTGCATTTGATATGAAAAAAATGAGTGAAGGAGGAGTGATCCAGGGAGTACTGGGAGCTGGAGCCCTTGGCGCAATTGCAGCGAGTATGGTGGGTTCTATCTTCAGCAGCGATGCATGGAACAATGTCACTTTTATTGCAGGTGAAATTCAAAATCCAAAACGAAATATCGGACTCAGTTTGTTCCTCGGTACAATGATAGTTACGGTCATTTATGTATGTGCCAATCTTGTTTACATCGCAGTAGTTCCTCTCCACGATCTTGCATTTGCTCCGCAGGATCGCGTGGCAGTGGCAGCAGCCAATTCAATGTTTGGTGGCGCAGGTACTTATGTAATTGCAGTGATGATCATGATCTCAACCTTTGGATGTAATAACGGGTTGATCCTTGCAGGCGCACGAGTTTATTACAGCATGGCCAACGACGGTTTGTTTTTCAAGAAGGCCGGTATCTTGAATAGAAAGGCAGTGCCGGCATGGGCGCTTTGGGCACAGTTTGTCGTCGCTTCTCTTTTGTGCTTAAGTGGCAGATATGGCGATCTGCTTGATATGATTTCTTTTGTTGTGGTTATATTTTATGCACTGACGATTGGAGGTATATTTATTTTGAGAAGAAAAAGGCCCGATGCAGAACGTCCTTACAAAGCGTTTGGTTACCCGGTGTTACCTGCCATCTATATTCTCATGGGGCTTACGTTTTGCGTTTTGCTTATCATCTACAAGCCGCAGTTTACATGGCCCGGCCTGATCATCGCATCTCTCGGTATTCCCATTTATTATTTAGTTTCGCCGCGGAAGAAATGAAACTCCTTTTGAATGCAACCTGATTTTGATGAAATTTTCGCCGGTATTTCAAAGTTAAAAGTAGCTGTCATCGGCGATGTAATGCTTGATACCTATTGGTGGGGAAGCGTCGAAAGAATTTCTCCGGAAGCTCCTGTTCCCGTCGTTGCTGTAAGAAATAAAGAAAAGAGAATTGGCGGTGCAGGCAATGTTGCGTTGAACGTGCAGTCTTTGGGAGCGACGGCTGCTGTGCTCACCATCGTAGGTGATGACGAAGATGGGGTTCAGCTCAAACAGTTGCTCAAAGAAAAAAATATTGACACCCGGTATATCCTGGAGAGCAAAAAGAGAATCACGACGAATAAGATTCGTATCATCAGCCGCAACCAACAGATGATGCGGCTTGACGCAGAACATACGGAAGATTTGTCTGAAACTGATGAAGCGAACCTGCTAAACCTTGTGGAAAAATACATTTCCACTGAACGCCCCGACATCGTAATTTTTGAAGATTACAACAAAGGCATTTTAACACAAAAAGTGATAGAGCACACGATAGACATTTGCCTGAAGCAAAAGATACCCACAGCCGTTGACCCTAAAAGAAAAAACTTTTTCTCCTACAGGCATGTCACTCTTTTCAAGCCCAATCTTCATGAAGTTTTCTCAAGCCTCAACCTGTTGCCTGAACCGGTATCAGAAGAGTTGCTTTCTGATATTCATTCCCGGTTGGTTGAGAGACTTGAGCATAAAATTTCGATGATCACTTTATCAGAGAAAGGAATTTTTTATCAGCAGGACGACACAAAAAATCTTATTCCATCTCACCTGAGAAATGTCGCAGATGTCAGTGGCGCCGGTGACACCGTTATTGCCGTCGCCTCTCTTTTTTATGCATCAGGCCAGGATATTTTGCTTGCTGCAGAGATCGCGAATATTGCCGGTGGAATTGTTTGTGAAGAAGTGGGCACAGCGGCCATTGATAAGGAAAGACTGCTC
>JBBSPT010000217.1:0-5193 GCA_038258515.1 Chitinophagales bacterium
GTTTCAAAACTAGTCATTGGCGTCGCTACATCATCCGTATACTTTGCTGTCTTAAAAACGGAAGAAGAGACGGAGGAATTATCAGCCAACAGATCGTGTTGAGTATATTTTCCATAAACCCATGCACCACCTGTAAAGGACGCTGCACTTATCAGAATTACAGCGAGGAGTCTTTTAAATTTCATTTTATTATTTTTTTGATGGTTATTACTAAAACAAATATGCACTGCACTTTTGTAGGAATTCTGAGGAAAATTGTAAACGGGATGTTAAACGATTAAGGCTCGTCCCAGAACATCTTAGTTTATTGGAAACTAAGCGCCCAGCCCTCGCATGCTTAAAATGAATCAAATAGAAAACTGCCTCTTTTCAGGAAAAATTACCTAATTAAGACCATTGCTCATCGCAAACAGGAATCGATTGCATTTATTGGCAAAAGCAGAACATCATTACCAAAACTTACAACCCACGCAATGAATTCATTTGATTTTACATTCACCAGGTTTCTGAACATTTTCAGTTTGTCCTCAGAATTGTTCAATGTCACGATGGTCACTCTCGTGGACAACAATTTGATTACGGGAGGAATTACTGTTTCCGTTTTTGGCATCTATTATTTCGAAGAAGTAATAATCAAACGCACATTCGGGAACAAGTGATCAAAGGAATTCTTACCTGCCTCGTATCTATGATTGTTGCCAGAGCGCTATCGATAGCTTTGACATATAGAGCAAGGCCTTACTTAATTCCAGAGTTTATTTTCATAATGCCTTTTGCAAAGAGTACCTCGAGTCTCGACAGTTGGAGCTCATTCGCAAGTGATCATGCCGTTTTATTCTATTCGTTGGCTACAAGTATTTTTTTTATATCAAGAAAACTTAGAATAGTTACCGGCATCTATGTTTTTCTATTTATTTGTTTCCTAAGATTATACCTGGGCTATCATTATGCAACAGATATTTTAGTCGGAGCAATCGTTAGTATTGGCATCACTTCGCTGGTTTGGATAAATAAAATAAGTCGCCCGGTTACTACGACTTTACTTCCGGTCCTGAATAAAAAACCTGGATTTTTTTATGCATTATTTTTCCTGCTAACATTCCAACTTTGTTCACTGTTTAGTGACACCCGGATACTTGGCGGATACATGGTAAGGCTCCTGCAAAGATTTCTCCGTTAACACAAAAAAATGCTCATGTATGATATGTGATGCTGGCCGGAAAAAAAAACTTCGAAACTATGATAGTTCCGAAGTTTTAATTTTTTGCTTATCAATAATCCTTATTGAATCGTACCGTTCTGAATAAATTTGATCGCTACTTTCCGTGCAGTATCAGTTGCCTGCGGCATACCAACCAGCAAAATAGTATAGACTTTTCCTTCATCGACGGTAATATCCCGTGATGCATTTATCGCACTGCCATCCGAAACGCCAATTGCAACCTGGCCTGGAGAAACACCTTTAAAATTTGAAACTGTTTTAAAAGGAGCAGTTGAATTAAAGACGTCATTACCAGCTACGTTAATATCTACCATCGGGACTGAAACAGAATCAATAATAGCATTTACATAACGAATGAATGCCTGGCCTGTCCCTGATGGCAGGCTATCAAGATTATCTTTTACAATCAGATTGTCATAGTGACCATCAGTCCCAACAAAAAACATGGAATAATAGCTGCTGTCCACAAAAGCCTGATTAGCCACTGATAACGTAGATCCGGAAAAATACGAATAGGTCGAAACCTGGCGGTTGCCGGTGAAGACACTATTATAAATACCGGAAAAATTTGTATACGCCAGTGGTGCGTTGGTAAGATTATTTCCATCCAGCGCAATACCAATAGCATCCTGGTCAGGAGCAAGATTGAAAGTCATCAATCCTGCGGCCGGTGTTCTCGTTATATCCTTGTTTTTGCTACATGCAGCAAATAGAACACTGAGCGATAATAATAAAGTAAATGCGAGTAAATTTTGTTTCGCAAACAGAAATACCTTTTTCATAGTTACAATTTTCATAGTTACAAATATTTAAAAACGATTAATAGTTTTCAACCATAATTCGTGAAAATATTATGCCAACGCAGGAAAATATGCAGATCAATCGTTGTCGAGAATAATTTCTTAACACAATTTTTCGATGTAGAATGTGATCAATAAAATGTCGTGGATTTTAAATCCATGAAGACCGGATTTTATTCAGTGACTTCAATTAATGAACTCTTTTGAAATCGATAAAACATTCGACCATTTAACGATTCTTTGTAGTTTCACCAACCTACCTTTGGAATAGGTAGTTCAAACTTTATCCAGAAAAAATCAATGCGCATTTTAATTATAAAAATCCTTTCCTGTCTGCTTTTTTCATATTGTGCGCAGGCACAAAAAATTCACGTCGATCTTCTCGGGGGAGTTGCAAATTACCAGGGAGATTTGCAGGACAAGCGATTCACCTTTTCTCAATCGCATGTTGCCGGCGGAGTTGGTATCTCCTATGACTTTACAAAACATATATCAGCCCGTGCCGGCCTAATGTTTTCTTCTCTATCAGGTGACGATAAACTGGGAAGGAATCTGATTCGTAACCTGAATTTTAAAACCGGCCTTTCCGAAGTTAGTGCCGCGTTACAATATAATATCACGGATCCCGCAGATCATCTTCTCACTCCTTACGTTTTTGGGGGAGTTGCCATCTACCACTTCAATCCATACACTCACGATACCTCGGGCAATAAGTTCTATTTGCAACCGCTCAGCACTGAAGGCGAAGGTTTTGTTGCAGGAGTTAACAATTATAATCTTACACAGTTCGCTATTCCGTTTGGCGCAGGCGTGAAACTTTCTTTGTCGGAAAATTTAAGCGTAGGCGTTGAATTAGGAATAAGAAAATTATTCACGGATAAGATAGACGATCTGAGTTCCACTTATGTGGACGAAGCTCTGCTACTGTCAAATCGCGGTTCCAAGGCTGTTGAACTCGCATATCGGGGAGGTGAATTAAAGAACGGTGGCATCTATCCTCCTGCAGGCACCTTGCGAGGCGGCGCCAAAAATAAAGACTGGTATTATTTTACAGGCTTCAGAGCGTCCCTCACTCTATTCAACGGAGGCATTGGTGGCGGAGGCAAACAATCAAAATATGGCTGTCCGGTAAATGTTTCCGGAAATCTCTGACACACTAAACTTCTTATCTAATTAGAGGCTGAAACTTTCATTCCAGAAGTTTAAGAATAAAAGGGCCTATAAAGTTGTCACACCTGCCAGGAGCGATTCGATCCCCAAGTTCTGGCTTACCTTTACGTTCGTATGTCTTACAAAAATTTGGCTGATTTTATTGGTGTTCTTGAAAAGGCAAATGAGCTCATCAGGATAAAAGAGTTTGTTGATCCGGACCTTGAAATTGCAGAAGTTACTGACCGCATAAGCAAAAACAATCATGGAGGAAAGGCTTTGCTTTTTGAAAATACAGGATATGATTTTCCTGTTTTGATGAATGCATATGGCAGTGAAAAGAGAATGTGCCTTGCCCTCGGCGTGGACAACCTGAATGATGTGGCCAGGGATATAGAAAATCTTTTCCATCTCTTGTCTTCTCCTAAGGAAAGCATTCTCGATAAACTCAAATTACTTCCAAAGCTTGGCGAGTTTGCAAGCTGGATGCCGAAAGTGGTCAATAAAAAAGGCGACTGCCAGCAGGTAGTAATGAAAGACACGGATATCACAAAACTCCCGGTAATAACCTGTTGGCCAAAAGACGGTGGACCTTTTGTAACGCTCCCCGTTATTCACACGAAAGATCCAAACAATAATACGCGCAATGTCGGTATGTATCGCATGCAGGTTTTTGGGCCAACCCTCACCGGCATGCATTGGCACAGGCACAAAGTTTCTGCAAAACATTTTAATGAATATAAAAAACTAAACAAGCGAATGCCGGTGGCAGTTAGCCTTGGCGGAGATCCGGTGTATGCTTATGCAGCCACTGCGCCGCTACCTGAAAATGTAGATGAATACATGCTTGCCGGTTTTTTGAGAAAGAAAAAAGTAGAACTGGTAAGATGCATTTCACAACCTGAGATAGAGGTTCCCGCGGATGCTGATTTTGTAATTGAAGGTTATGTCGATCCCAACGATGAATTAATCTGGGAAGGACCGTTCGGAGATCACACCGGTTACTACTCCCTTCCTGACTGGTATCCGAGGTTTCACATAACGGCTATAACTCACAAAAAAAATGCAGTGTACCCTGCAACCATCGTCGGTATTCCCCCGCAGGAAGATGCATGGCTTGGAAAAGCAACAGAACGCATTTTTTTAGCGCCGATGAAGATGACAATGATCCCCGAGATCCTGGATATGGAAATGCCGGTGGAAGGCGTGTTTCATAACCTGGTAATAGCTAAAATTCAAAAGGACTACGCTGGCCAGGGGCAGAAGGTGATGAACGCAATGTGGGGAGCTGGACAAATGATGTTCAACAAGATCCTCGTATTGACGGCTCAGGAAAACGATACCGGTAAAAAAGAAAATAGAGATCGTTTGAGTCTTTCAGATTATAGTCGTTTGGCAAAAGACATTTTCCAAAACCTTAACCCTTCATCCGATATTTATTTTTCGCAAGGACCAATGGATGTACTCGATCATAGTTGCAGCAAAATGGGTTTCGGCGGAAAGATGTGTATTGACGGCACATTCAGGTACGAAGAAGAAATCGATGACAATTACCGTCATGAAAAAACTGCCTGGGAAAATGCGGCGGACTCCATGAAAGAAAAATTTACGGAGATAAAAATTATCAACGATTCTTTACTGGAAATGGACATCCCTTGTTTAATAATTTCTGTCAAAAAAAACAGGAAGAATCATGTAAAGGAACTTCATCATGATCTTTGTGGAAATGATCAGTTCGATGCTATTAAAATGATTCTTTATGTAGAAGATTCTGTGGATGCAAATGACCTGGCAACTGCACTTTGGCGCTTTTGCAACAACCTTGATCCATGGCGCGATCACGTTATCTTCAAGAGACCGCTTGCTTCAGATACTTCAAAATATACTGCCTGCATTGGTTTTGATGGAACCATCAAGACAAAAGAGTTTGATGATTTCCAGCGTGACTGGCCAAATATTATCGTTGCGGATGAAAAAACTATTGCTTCGGTAGATGCGAAATGGAACTCGCTCGGGCTCGGA
>JBBSPT010000218.1:0-5170 GCA_038258515.1 Chitinophagales bacterium
CTGGGTAGATTTTTTCTGGCCTGTTTTTTTACTCATATATCAACCCGCGCTTCAGGATTTATTGAAGATGCAAATCGCGGGAAATCTGCAAACGCAATGTACAGAATCTATACGTAAATAAATTCAAACGCGGTCTTGTCATCCTTTTTAAACACATCACTGATGAATAGAGACTATACAAATTCATTTCCTATTTGATGTTTTAAATTCTTTTTACTGACCGACACAGAACGTGCTTTCCAAACATCATGGATCATTTTTTGTTAAATTAGAACACAGAATTAGTCACTACCGCCGATGCAGCTTTCAGAAATCATTGCAGATAAAATAAAAGAAACAGGACCATTGAGTTTTCACGACTTTATGGAGATGGCCCTTTATTATCCCGGGTATGGATACTACACTGCCGGGAAGAAAAGAATTGGCATGGAGGGAGATTATTACACCAGCCCGGAAGTCAGTTCACTTTACGGGCAAATGATAGGCAAGCAGCTTGAAGAGATGTACGCGATCATGGGAAATGAGCCCATGGATATTATTGAATTCGGCGCGGGAAGCGGGATGCTTTGTAACGATATTCTCAATCACCTGAAAAAGCACCCCGAAATTTATAATAACGTCACTTATTACATTGTGGAAAAAAACCAGATTAATCTGAATTTCCCGAAACACTTTGATGATAGCAAAATCAGGTTCATCGATGATCTTTCAGAAAGATCAGGCTTCTCGGGATGCGTCATTTCCAACGAGCTGTTAGATAATTTTCCTGTCCACCTGGTTATGATGAAAGATCAACTGATGGAAATTTTTGTTGACTACGACGGAGGATTTAAAGAAGTGTTGAAACCGGCAGGCCAGGATCTTGAAAATTATCTAGCAGCGCAGCAGGTGACATTACGACAAGATTACCGGACAGAAATAAACCTGCAAGTCAGGAAATGGATCGAAAATATTGCTGCACAAATGCGCCGAGGATACTTATTAACGATTGATTACGGCTACACAGCGGAAGATTATTACAATGCTGGGCGCAACACGGGCACGCTGGCGTGCTACTACAAACATACAGTAACAGATACGCCTTACGCAAACATCGGAGAACAGGATATTACCGCTCATGTCAACTTTAGTGCTCTGGACTTTTGGGGAAGAAAATATGGATTTGATTTTTCGGGCTATTGCAATCAAAACTATTTTTTGCGTTCACTCGGGTTGTCTAATTATTTGCGTGACCTGGACATGAGGACGATGGAGGGCAACGACATGTCCTACGCCGGGTTAAATAAACTTCTTCTCGACATGGGAAATAAATTCAAAGTACTGATACAGCAGAAGAACGTTCCCAAAAGATCGCTCACGGGCATGCAATTCTCGCGGCAGTCGGTTTCACATTAATAGCCAAACGGATAGGTCTCAGGTAGCTTTTTAATTTCGGACCGTCGTTTAATCGGATGCAAGGCTTCTGTTTCATTTAAAAAAATAAGAGCATCATAGCGTTCTGCCAATAAAGAAGAAACGTAGTTTCCAAATTTCTCCATGGCAGGATCATACAATACCTTAATAGCGCGATGAGAGATGGAAAAAAAATGATCAGTCATCAGGATCCGGCATTTTTCGAACAACGGCAGAAATGCGCTACGGCAACGAAGCGAACGCCGAAAAACATTTATGGAATTTGGAATCCGCCGCAGAAAAACCCGTCTTTGATGTCGATAATATTGTAGATTTTTTATCTTTAACGGCTAATGCTAATCTTACTTACATGAGCAATAATATACGGTTGTTTTCATTCAATAATTATTTCGATGCATTATTCCGGGAATCACGACAAAACAATATTTTACTGATAGACGAGAGAGGAATTGTTCTTGCCATCAACACTGCTTTCACTGATTGTTTTGGATATGAACCAGAGGACGTGATTGGAAAAAATTTTTCAATGTTTTTTACCGAAGCCGATATTCTTGCGGGAAAACCGGAAAGAGAAGTAGCTGAAGTGCTTGGCAGGGGTCAATCCTTCGACAACAATTATCTTGTATCAAAAGACGGATCGATTACCTGGGTTTCCGGAGAATCTGTTTTGGTAAAAAGTGCTGCCGGCGATGTGAACCTTTTGAAGATTATTCAAAACATTCACAGACAAAAAACCTCGGAAATCTCTTTGCAACATTTGAACGAATTCAATGAAAATATTTTAGGAGCGATTGAAGATGCAGTACTCGTGTTAGATCCCCAGCTAAATCTTGTAAAAGCCAACAGATCTTTCTTCACTCTCTTCGATTTAACCGCGCCACACGAGGGGCAAATAAATTTTGAAACGATTGTTTCCACATGGCTGGGGTGCGAAAAGTTAGTGAAGGACGTTACCGATACAATCCGCGATGGCAAGCCTTTCAAAAGTAAACCGTTTGAAATCCGGGTTGCATCCGGAGAGCAACGAGTATTTGATGTAAGCTGTAGCTGGTTGCCGCATTATGATCAACGGAATGATGTGCTGCTCGTTATTCATGACATAACAATTCATAAACAAGTGGAAAGAGAAAGAGAGGATGTGCTTGGATTTGTAGCCCATGAATTGAGAAATCCGCTGGCGAATATTGTATTGTGTAATGATCTCATGGACGATGCTATAGCTGATGATGATAAGCTTGTGGTAAAAGATCTTCTTCAGCGAAGTAAAAACAATGTGGGGCGTCTTAATAAAATGATTGCAGAGCTGTATGATGCAACAATCATTAGTTCGGGCAATATGAAGCTGGATCTCTCCACTTTCAACTTTGGCGAGATGATGAAAGAAGCCATTGAAACAGTGGAAGTTTTACATCCCCGCTACAAGATCATTCAAAAGGGAAATGCTGATGTAATGCTGCGGGGAGACAGGTACAGGCTGATACAGGTCGTTACAAATTATTTAAGCAATGGTATTAAATATTCAGATGGGAAAACCGACGTTCTTCTCAATGTAGTCACTACTGATGATCAGGTGACAGTGACAGTGAAAGACGAAGGATTGGGCATTTCGCAGTCCCAACTGCCTTTTATTTTTGATCGGTTTTTCAGAACCGAAAAAGCTAAAAACCTGGAGGGTATTGGTCTCGGGCTGTATCTCTGCAGGCAAATTATCCTCGCTCACAATGGAAAAGTTTGGGCAGAAAGCGAGGAAGGCGAGGGCTCAACTTTCTTCTTCACAATTCCGCGTTAACCGTTTTCAAAAAATCATTTTCAATTTAACAAACAGCGCTTTTGCCTACGCTTTCGAATTAGTTGATAAGCGTTAGTTTTATCGATCTGTAGATAAATTAATCCGATGCGCCCAACCAGATTTTATGAAGACAGGATTTCAACTTTAAAGAAAGATTTATCGAAGCTCAGGAAGCGTAAGTCTGCGCTGGGTTGGATGCGGTTTGGAAGCATCGCAGCGATTGTCGTGGTCTTCTACGTTTTATGGTCTTTGGGCGCAGGGTATGTAATTGCGTCCACAATTATTTTGATGATCGTCTTCGCAAAACTACTCTTCGCGGACCTTGCAAATAAAGAAAGTATTGAACATCTCGATCGATTGATGAATATCAATGATGATGAATTGAAGGCGCTGTCAGGAGATTATTATAAGTTCCCTGAAGGAACTGAGTTCATTCTTCCGGAGCACTGCTACTCGAATGATCTTGATATTTTCGGAAGAGCTTCCTTGTTTCAATACATCAATCGGGGAGGTTCGCAAATGGGTCAATATATTCTTGCCGAATATCTAAAAGCTCCTGCTCTTGAAAAAATAATTTTAGAAAGACAACAAGCCGCCACCGAACTAAGCGCTCAAACGCTTTGGAGACAAGATTTACAGGCGCTGGGAAGAAAAACACAAATAACTTTCTCCACCCAGGAACGGCTTGCATCATGGATTAAAGAACCTCCTGTTTTTTTGAAATTCAAACCCTGGCGCTGGCTGCGTTACCTACTGCCTTTGGTTATTTGCGGCGTCGTTGTTTTATATATTTTTGACGAGGTAAGCTCAGCCGTTTTTTATGGCGGCCTTTTATTTTTTGCTGTTATCGCGTATCAGGTAAACAAGGTCATTGCGCCGATTCATGAAAAATTGTCCAGGATCGCGGAAGAACTTGATGTGATGGAAGAGAGCATAGAACATATTGAACAGCAAAAATTTCAAAGTGATTTGCTTGTTAAATTCCAAAGAAATTTTCTCCACAATGAAAAAAAAGTTTCTTTAGAAATCAGAAAGATCAAGAAACTTTTGGATAAGCTGGACTTGCGGTACAATCTCCTTTTATCTGCTCCCTTAAACATCTTATTCCTTTGGAATCTGCAACAGTTGCTGGACCTGGAGCGCTGGAAGGAGAACCACCAGGACGACATTGATAAATGGTTTCAAAGCCTTGGGCATTTCGAAGCTCTGAGCAGTTTCTCGACACTTTCTTTCAACCAACCAACCTGGACTTTTCCTTCCATTGTCTCCGGATATTTTTTAATAGAAGGCAAGGAGATCGGGCATCCATTGCTGCGGGCTGAAAAAAGAGTAAATAATAACATCAGCATCAAACATGACGGAGAGCTGATGCTGGTAACAGGCTCCAACATGGCTGGAAAAAGCACATACCTGCGCAGCATCGGAATTAATGTTGTGCTCGCTATGGCCGGCGCACCTGTTTGTGCAATTGAATTTAATGTGTCACACGTGCAAATAATCAGTAGCATGCGTATCACTGACAGTCTCGAAGAAAGTACCTCAACTTTCTATGCAGAATTAAAAAAATTGAAAACGATTATTGAAAAGGTAAACGGCAATGAGAAAATTTTCATTCTCCTGGATGAAATATTGAGGGGAACTAATTCTCTCGACAGGCATACCGGGTCGGTAGCACTGATGAAACAATTGATAAAAAGCCGGGCAGCAGCGATCATTGCAACGCATGATCTCGAACTCGCAAAGTTAAAAAATGAATACCCCGACAATATCAGCAACTATCATTTCGATGTGCAGGTGACCAACGATGAACTTTATTTCGATTACAAACTAAAACCCGGCGTCTGCAACAGTTTGAACGCCTCCATCCTGATGAAGAAAATTGGAATTGAACTTTGAAACACGAAACATAAAAACTGTCAAATAACATCGTGCAAATAAAAAAAAGTTGAGACCTACTTCCCTCTTCCC
>JBBSPT010000219.1:0-5165 GCA_038258515.1 Chitinophagales bacterium
CAAAGCATCCCGCTTCCCGCGCCGAATTCAATAATATCCATGGGCTCATTTCCCATGATTGCGTACATCTCTTCAAGCTGCTTGCCTATTGTTTGCCCGTAAAGTGAACTGACTTCCGGGCTGGTGTAATAATCTCCGTCCATGCCAATTCTTTTCTTCCCGGCAGTGTAATATCCATACCCGGGATAATAAAGGGCCATCTCCATAAAGTCGTGAAAACTTAATGGTCCTGTTTCTTTTATTTTATCTGCAATGATTTCTGAAAGCTGCATCGGTGGTAGTGACTAATTCTGTGTTCTAATTTAACAAAAAATGATCCATGATGTTTGGAAAGCACGTTCTGTGTCGGTCAGCAAGAAGAATTTAAAAAAGCAAAGAGAAAATGAATTTGTATAGTCTCAGTTCATCAGTGATGTGTTTGAAAAAGAATGACAACATCGCCTTTGAATTGATTTACGTATAGATTCTGTACATTGCGTTTGCAGATTTCCCGCGATTTGCATCTTCAATAAATCCTGAAGCGCGGGTTGATATATGAGTAAAAAAACAGGCCAGAAAAAATCTACCCAGGAGTTACAAGGAGTTTTAGAAATTACCCGTTCCGGAATTGGGTACTTGATTGCGGAAGGACGAGACAAGGACGTGTTGGTGCGTCCCAACGATTTTAATACTGCAATGGACGGCGACATAGTTCGCGTCAGGACAAAGCCTTCGAATGGAAGCAGGATTGAAGGATTTGTGTTGGAAGTTATCCGGAGAAAACAAACGGAATTCATCGGCAAAATTGAGGTCAGTGAAAACTTTGCTTTTTTCACACCTGACAGCCAAAAGCCAATTCCGGATTTTTATCTAAATAAGAAAAACCTGAACGGTGCACAGAACAATGACAAAGTAGTTGTGAGACTATTAAACTGGGATAAAGGAGAGAAGAAGCCGGAGGGACAGGTCATCAATGTATTGAAAGCAAAAAATGAGGCTGACCTGGCCATGAAAGAAATCATCGTCGGGAATGGCTTCCAGCTTGAGTTTCCTTCGGCCGTGATTGAAGAGGCGAATGCATTGTCCGCACTGATCACTGGCAGCGAACTGGAGAAGAGGCGCGATTGTCGCGATAAGCTCACCTTCACAATTGACCCGGCGGATGCAAAAGATTTTGACGATGCACTATCAATCATAAAATTGGGAAATGATGACTACGAGGTAGGAGTTCACATTGCAGATGTCAGTCATTTTGTAAAAAAAGGGTCTTCACTTGATGAAGAAGCTTACAAGAGGGCGACGAGCGTTTATCTGCCAGATCGGGTAAATCCTATGTTGCCTGAAAAAATATCAAATGAACTTTGCTCTCTAAGGCCGCGGGAAGACAAGTTTACCTTCTCCGTAATTTATAAAATTCATAAGGGAAAGGTAAAGGATCATTGGGTTGGTAAGACTCTAATCCATAGCGATCATCGCTTTAGTTATGAAGAAGTACAGGAAATCATTGAAACGGGCAAGGGGAAATACAATAAGGAAATTAGGTGCCTGAACTCAATGGCCAGGGTTTTTCGCAAAGAAAGATTCCGGAATGGCGCGATCAATTTTTCTTCAACCGAAGTAAAATTTGAGCTGGATGAAGATGGAAAGCCTCTTGGCATCATTGTCAAGGAAAGTAAGGAATCGCACCAGCTTGTTGAGGAATTTATGTTGTTGGCAAACCGGACTGTAGCAACACTGGCTTCAAAAATGAAGATCGATAAAAAACCAGTTCCATTTCCTTACAGGGTGCATGACACGCCTGATGAAGATAAGCTAAAGCCATTCGCGGCCTTTGCCAGGAAGTTCGGATATGAGTTTGATATCAGGGACGAAAATGCCATCGCCGCATCCTTTAATCAATTAATGACAGATGTGCATGGCAAGCCTGAACAATATGTGCTCGAGCAACTGGGAATCCGCACAATGGCAAAGGCGATCTATTCCCCAAAGAACGTTGGCCACTATGGATTGGGCTTTGAAAATTATTGTCACTTTACTTCACCCATCCGGCGGTACCCTGATGTGATGGTGCACAGGATTTTGTTACAGATCCTGGAAAAGAACATTCACCCTGATAAAAAGATGGAGGAAGAATGTAAACATTGCAGCGCGAAGGAAAGATCAGCCATGGAAGCAGAAAGAGCAGGAAACAAATATAAGCAGGTGCAGTTTATGCTGAACAAAGTTGGGGAAGAAATGGAAGGCGTGATCAGCGGCGTTTCGTCCTTTGGATTTTGGGTTGTGACTGCGATGGAAAAGTGTGAAGGACTAGTTTCATTGAGAGATATTTCAGATTATGACGATTTTCGTCAGGATGACACGGACTATGCACTGGTAGGAATCAACACAGGCAAAAGATTCCGGATGGGAGATAATGTAAGAGTGAAGCTCGTGGCCGCAAACCTGGAGAAGCGTCAATTGGACTTTGACTGGATTCCGGGCCAGGAAACTGCCGGGCAAAAAACAGATAAGTCAAAAAAGAAAAAGAAGAAAGCAAGGTAATTTTACTGCGGAACTCAAACCATAGAATGATTTAGCTACGCAATTTTCAGTTAACCTGATTTATTAAATAATACTGTTCCGTTGTGGAAGATCTATTTCCGGGAACGATCCTTTATTAAGATGCATTCATTCAAAGAAATTTCTAAACTTTTCGACGAAAAATTTAATCAGCGGCATTTTCCTGCCCATCCCGCCAATCTTTACGATGCTTCGCAACACCTGCTTACCATGGGTGGCAAACGCATCAGGCCGGTTCTTTGCCTGATGGGCAACGAGCTTTTCGATGAACTGAGATCAGAAGCCTATCATGTCGCTGCTGCCGTAGAGCTATTTCACAATTTCACTCTCGTGCACGATGATATAATGGACAAGGCGCCCCTTCGCCGTGGCATGCAGACTGTTCATGAAATATACGGAGAACCAACTGCGCTGCTTGCCGGGGATGTCATATTGGTCACGGCCTACGAATACCTCAATAAAGTGGGAAGCGAAATGAAGCGAAGGGTTCTCTCGTTGTTCAATGAAATGGCTATGAAGGTGTGCGAAGGTCAGCAGCTCGATATGGACTTTGCAAAAAAAGAAGTTAGTATGAAAGCTTCGCAGGAAAAAGGAAATATCACCTTTGATGATTATGCTGCAATGATCGAACTAAAAACTTCGGTCTTACTCGGCACAAGCCTGCGATTGGGAGCAGTTTTGGGAATGGCAGGCCTGGGAAACCAGGAGTATTTGTATGAATTTGGGAAAAATCTGGGGATGGCGTTCCAGGTGCAGGATGACTACCTTGATGTTTACGGCGATCCCGGAAAATTTGGCAAACAGCCGGGCGGAGACATCATTTCAAATAAAAAAACTTTTCTTCTTATTCATGCCTTGCAATCGGGCTCCTCTGCAGACGTGGAAGAACTAAAGTCTCTTCTGGAAAGTGATGCGGAAGATAAAGTTCAACAGGTGGTCGCTATTTACAATTCCTGTCACATCCAGGAATGGGCAATGGAACTTAAAAATAAATACATGTTGCTTGCCATGCAAAATCTTGAGGAAACAGCAGTGCTATCCTCACGCAAGAAGCCATTAGCAGAGCTGGCTCATTTTTTACTTGATCGTGAGAAATAGACTTCATTTAAAATGAAGCTTTGCTTTCTCCCACAGGCTCTTGTATATATTCTTAAAGAATTAGTGGCTTGAACTCCCTGTCACTCCTGAACATTATGGCTTTCCTTCTGTTTTACTTTGATAGAAATTTCACCGCCCGACAGATAATTTTTTAGATCACTAAAAGAAAGTCTTATTTTAAGATATTAACTTCATGGTTTATTCAAATGCAAAAACTCCCCATTGACTTTAAGAGTGTTTTCCAGGCAATGCCAGGGATTGGGCTGATTCTCCTTCCGGATTCTCCAAATTTTACCATTGTTGGGTTGACGAATGATTTAGTAAAACTTGGAAATTTTAACAGAAATGAAATAGTCGGCAAATCATTCTTCTATTTTTTCGAAGAAAGTTCTTTTGGCATGTTTGCACCGGATATTAGTGTTTACATAAAATCCCTGGAACAGGTTATCACTTCAGGTAAACCTGGGCGGATCGAGACCCAGCAATTGAATTTTAAAAAGGAAGGCATACTCCATACACAATATTGGTCCCCCGTAAGCACGCCTGTTTTTGACGGTGAAGGAAACTTGCAGTATATTTTTCATACCGCCGAGAATGTTACTGATGCGATAGTCAGTAAAAGAGAGTCTGAGGCAGCAGCTAAAAATTTTGAATTATACTTAAACCAGGCTTCTGCTCCATTTGCGATTCTTACTGGTAAGGAGCTTGTATTTACCTTTGCCAACAAGGCTTATCTGCAACTAATGAACGGGCGTGAACTTGTTGGGAAAAAACTTCTTGATGCAATTCCCGAATTGAAAGACCAGGAATTCATGACACTCTTACAGCAGGTTTATGAAACAGGCGAACCATTTCACGCATCCGAAATCCCCGCAACTGCCCTGTTTGAAAGTGCTGCTGAACCCACGACCCGGTATTTCAATCTTAGCTACACACCATACAAAAGTTTTGACGGAATGACAAGGGGTGTTTTGGCTTCAGGATACGATGTAACAGAGGAGGTGTTGAGTAAGCGAAATACGAAGCAACAATTATTGAACCAGCAGGCGTATGATCTTTTCATGCAGGCTCCGGTCGGATTTTCTTTGTTGCTCGGTGATGATCACAGGATAGAACTGGTCAATCATACCGCACTTGCATTTACTGGAAAAACTGAAGACTGTATTGGGAAACCTGTCACTGAGATTTTGCCGGAAGTTGCAACCCATGGGTTTGTAAAATTTCTTGATCATGTGAAAGAGTCGGGCGAGGCAATCCATTTGAAAGAAAGCAAAGTGATGCTCAACAAAAATGGCATTGTTGAAAAAATTTACCTGAATATCTACTTTCAGCCTTTTTACAAAAACGGGAAGATCATGGGGATTTTAACCATCATGAGTGATGTTAGTGAACAAGTGCTTTCAAGAAAAAATACTGAGGAATTGAAAGACAGGTTTGAAACCATGGCAAACAATATTCCTAATCTCGCATGGATTTCGGATGCAGAAGGGTCGATCTCATGGTACAACGACCGGTGGCATGAGTACACC
>JBBSPT010000220.1:0-5144 GCA_038258515.1 Chitinophagales bacterium
AGAAGATTGCCATAGGTGCTTACATTATTGAAACCATGATCATGCACTCCAATGTGACTGACGTGGGGAGCCATTACATCCACGGTATTCCTGCGTCCATTCTCAAGGAATGACCTTTCACCAGTGGCGTCAAATTGCAAAATCATCGAGCCAAATAAAAATCCTTGTGTCCACTCTGTCCAGCCACGCGTAGTATATTTCCCTCGCACTGTAAAGACAGGGGATCCCTGTTGAGAATCGTAATTTTTGTCGATCAGTTCAAGTTTTTGGCCAGAGAGGTTCCAAAATGTTTTAAGCTTCGAATCAAGTGCTGAAGCTTGCAATCCATCGTTAATAAGCATCCTACAATTTATAAACTTATTTTTTAAAAGAAGGTTTAAAAAATAAGAACTCAAGTTTTCACCTCACACCTGCCCGGCTTGTGTCGCTGATCCTATAAGATTCAGATCGACAATATTTGTCTTAGTAAAAGTGAAAGAGAAATAAAAGGCCGTCATGAAAAAGACAGCCTTTTGTTTTTATGAAGAGACGGATCATTAAACGGGCAAATAAAATTCGACTGATCCAATTATGCATCATACATCCATTTCCTGAATGCCGGTGCAGTTTCCTGGCTGATCGTGATATTATGATTAGTCTCAGGAGCGTTAAGATCCACTGCAAGTTTCACTTTCTCAAAAGGTTTGAAACTCTTTATGTGGTTGATGTTTACGATGTACTGCCGGTTTGCGCGGAAGAACATATCGCGATCAAGCTCCTCTTCGAGTTCAGAAAGCGTTTTATCAGCAATATATTTTTTCGAAAAACAATCAATGACATACACAACTTTGTTGTCGATGTAAATCAGCTTAATATCTTCAATCTTCAGCGCAAGATGCTCCATTCCTTGCCTGACTAACAACCTTGTTTTTTTCCTGGCACTTAAGCTGTTTACAAGGGTTTCCAGGGGAGCCGGCATTGCCGAATGTAAAAAGTGATTTTGAAACCTGAGATACTTTTTCAGCGCCTTCTCAACTTCGTCACTGCTTACAGGCTTCAATAAATAATCAATGCCATTGTATTCAAATGCCATCATCATAAATTCATCATACCCTGTTGTAAAAATTACCGGCATCTTTATCGCAGCCTGTTTAAAAATTTCAAACGATAGCCCATCGGAAAGCTGTACATCGCAAAAAATTAAATCAGCGTCCGGACAGGAAGAAAAATGATGAATGCTTTCCCGCACACTCCTCAACTTTGCGATTATCTTTACTTCAGCATTTACTATCGATAAAGTATGCTCCAGCATTTCCATTGCGGGATTCTCGTCTTCAATCAGGATTGTTCTTAACATTTTATGAGTCTTGTTTTATGAGTGGCAGTTTCACTATAAATTCATTGTCGGTTGTTTCAATTTGGATGTCTTTGTTGCAAAAGAGCCTGTAGCGGGCGCTTAGATTTTTCAGGCCGATACCGGTTGATGATTCGACATAGGGTTTTCGCTTTTTATTGTTACAGACCTGCAAATATTCTCCATTCAGGTTCAATTGAATTTTCAAAGGATCCTCGTCAGAAAATTCGTTGTGCTTGATTGCATTCTCCACCAACACCTGCAACGAATATGGCAAAATCATCAGCGTACCTTCACTTTCCTGTTCAAACGAAGTTTTCAAATGCAATTTGTTATCGTGGCGAAGACGAAGCAGGAAAAAATAGTCATCAACAAACTCGAGTTCACTTTGCAACGAGATTATTTCCCGGTCTTTGTTAATGAGAAAATATTTGTAGACCGTTGCAAGTTTATTGTTGAACTGGTGAGCAATCTTAGGATCAACCAGTATCAGATGCGACAAAGTATTCAAACAATTAAAAATGAAATGAGGTTCGATCTCTTTCTTTAGAATTGACATTTGTGTTCTCGATCTTTCCCAATCCATTTGACCGACAATTTTGGTATCAAGCTCTCTCTCCTTATTCAAATAGAGGATTTCATAAATCAAAGTAAAGACGATCACTGCGAGCAATGAAAAAATCGTGCAAAGTAAAAGAGATTGCCATGAAAATATTTCGCCTGAAATTTTATACCACACCAGAACATAAATGGCGGTGATGGCACCGCCAAATAAAGCGTTGATAGAACAGACCGTGACGATTTTTACGAATGCATTTCGATGGATAGTAAAGAGCTTTCTTACTTTCGCGTGCAGCCATGACGAACTTATCCAAATACTCCAGGACATTAATATGAAGTATAAATTGACAACCACGAGCGTCAGTGTTGAATCAAAAGGATAAGTAACCACACCGGATATGAATGGTATTGACACTCCAAGCAGCGGAACGAAAAGCAGTCTTAATAATCTATCCTTTACCATGCAACAAGAGGTTAAAGATTTCTTTAAATCCGGTTAGTTTTTCGGCAGGATGAGGATTTATTTTTCTTACTAAAAACTGTGTTTCAAATCTATCTGTATCTGTTGTTAATAAAGCGCCAATTAATCTCCACGGTTAATTTTTATTTATGAGTGGCGACCAGGGGTTAATTTTCAACGAATAATTTTTAAAAATGTTACAGGGGAAAGTCTGGTGAAAACGAGTTTGTGCAACGAATTGCGGATCGACAAAAGAAAAAATTTCTATATGGAACAATAAATAAAATCATTTGAGATTGTAGCGATAAAGCGACTCAATCAATCATAAACCAACATGAGATATCCATGAGAAAGGCGGGAATACCGGCGAGTCAAATAAATCAGTTATTCCGTTGTGATACTGAGCTGGCGCCACTCACAGATACTTCCTGCTTTGCAGGAGTTCCCCGATAGCGGATAGAACTGGCGCCGCTTGCTGTTGCAGACATTGAACCTGTGACCGTGAGCTTTACATCTGAGGCGCCGGAAACGTTCGCAATTAAATTTTCGACAACCAAGTCATAACTTTTTATGTCACTTGCGCCGCTGCTGCTCACTTTTAAATTTTCTACGGAACCATTCAACTTAACTGTAGAAGCTCCGCTTAGATCCATAATCATATCGTCCAACTTAATTTCTCCGACAATGTCACATGCTCCCGATAGTTTCAACAGCAGGCTCCTGCCTTGCAGGCTCTCTGCTATTCTCAGGTCGCAGGCCCCTGAGGCCTCAATGCTGGCAAGAGATTGAAAAGAAACATACACCCTGAGTTTTTTATCTCCCTTCAGCCATTTTGAGTTGCCTGAGTCGTACCCGATTACCAGCACTCCATTCCTAACCACGGCCTTGATATTATCACGATATTTTTCTTCGGAAGCACTTACTGCAAGAGCATAATCATCAGATTGGGACAAATAAACATCAATTCCTCCTGAAACTTTTATCCCGGAAAACTTTTCAACGCTTCTTATTTCGGCATTCGGGTCATTGATCACTCTTTGTTGAGCATGCGCTAATTTTCCCAACATGAAAATGATTGACAGAAATAAAATCTTCATAACCGTTTTCTATTTGGAACGAAAACGGTGACGAAAAGTTACAATGAAGCGAAAGATTTTCCTTCCTATCTTCGCAGTAATTTATTTGTCACCGGGGTGCGTCTGCCACAAGGCAGAAATTGCTGAGATAATACCCGTTTACCTGATCAGGATAATGCCTGCGAAGGGAGGTCGAATAGCATTCCTCTTTTTTCATGCATTGCATCCTTAAATAAAATGCATGAAAACGATTTTCATTTCTCTTTTGATAGCTTCTTCTTGCAGTTCCATTTATGCGCAAGACTCTTTAAGAAACAAGCCTATCGACACTTTGATGCTTGAGACGATCGAAATTGTCTCGATCCGCGCTGATCAGAAAGCGCCATTAACAAAGGTCAACCTGAACAGCGAACAAATTGAAAAATTAAATCTTGGACAGGACCTTCCGTTTATCCTGAACCAGCTTCCATCAGTGGTTGTGAATTCTGATGCAGGAAATGGTTTGGGCTACACAGGAATTAGAATCCGCGGTTCCGATGCTTCGAGGATCAATGTAACGCTGAATGGAATTCCCTATAACGATCCGGAAAGCCAGGGAACATTTTTTGTGGACATGCCTGATATCGCGTCTTCGCTAAATTCAATACAGGTGCAGCGTGGCGTTGGTACTTCTTCAAACGGCGCCGGCGCATTCGGAGCAACTATCAATTTGGCAACCAACTCAGTCAACAAAGAAAAATATGTAGAGCTGAATAACAGCTACGGCTCATTCAATACCAACAAAAACACAATTAAACTCGGCACTGGTTTAATTGGAGGACACTTTACCATTGATGGAAGGTTATCGGGTATAAGCAGTGATGGATTTGTGGATCGTGCAAAATCAAATCTTCGTTCTTTTTCTGTTAGCACCGCCTATCTCACGGGCAAGAGTTCATTGAGATTTAACCTGATCAGTGGCAGGGAAAAAACGTATCAATCCTGGTATGGAATTCCAGAAAATTATCTTGATACTAAACGAACTTATAATCCTGCGGGCACGGAAAAACCGGGAACGCCGTACGATAATGAAACAGACAATTATACCCAAACACATTACCAGCTTTTTTACAATCAAAAGGTCAACGATCTTTTTAAATTCAACGTTGCTGCATTTCTGATAAGAGGTAAAGGTTACTATGAGGAATACAGGGCTGATCAACGTTTCGTAAAGTATGGCCTGCCGGATTATGTAAATGGACCCGATACGATAACATCAACAGATCTTGTGAGGCAGCTCTGGCTCGACAATTATTTTTACGGAACAATTTTCTCTTTTCAATATGATAAAAACAAAACCCACCTAACCGTTGGGGGAGGTGTGAATAACTATGATGCAAAACACTACAACATTGTAAAATGGACTGAGTATGGTTTGCAGAAACCTTTTCGCTACGTTGACTTAGCCGCCGAAAAAAGCGATGTAAATTTCTATGGGAAAATATTGCAGAGTCTTGGATCAGGATTTTCTGCATTCCTGGATCTCCAGGGCCGGATCGTGGATTATAAGTTGTTTGGGTTTAAAGCTCATCCCGAAATAGTCATCAAAAAAAAATATGCATTCTTCAATCCCAAGGTTGGAGTTACGTTTAACAGGAATTATTTACAAACATATATCTCGTACTCTACGGGCACTAAAGAACCAAATCGTGATGACTTTGAAGCGGGAGTTAAT
>JBBSPT010000221.1:0-5134 GCA_038258515.1 Chitinophagales bacterium
TTATCCGGAGAATACACGCATCTGCTGGATCAATTTACTTTCGAAAGAATAAAGGATAAAAAGTATGAGTATAAAAATGAGGGCTTTGTTGGTGGCTGGACCGAAGAGATTAATAATGATTTTCTCAACTGGTTAAAAAATTATCCAAATTTACCCATGCCGCGAAAGGATCTTGATGATTATATAAAGGCTCATCCGCACAAGTTGGCAGGGCAGGAAAATGAAAAGGAGCCCGCTCCGCAGAAAAAGAAAAATTAATCCCGAATATAAAAAATGAAAAAAATGAAAATCGCTGTAATAGTTTTTTGCTTTATGTTTTGCCTCGCTGCTGTCAATGCACAGCGGGTGGGGTCAACACCGGAATATGTAAAGGCCCTTACTTCAAGATACGAGGGTGAACGGTCTGCCGATGGCCGACCCAGGATTTCCGATGACCTGGTAGATCGTCTTAAAAATTGTACGCTGGAACAGATCTGGGGTTACTTGTACAGGAGAGGTTTTCGCAACCAGGTAGAGAAAAACTGGAAAATTTTAAAGCCGGGAGAAACGATGGTTGGCAGAGTCGTTACTGCCCAGTTTATGCCATCCCGTCCTGATCTTGACTCTTTGGTAAAAGCGCAAGGCAAAGAAGAAGGACGCTCACAGCACGGAGGCATCAATATCTGGCCTATCGATATTCTTACCAAAGGTGATATTTATGTAGCTGATGGATATGGAAAAGTGAAGGACGGAACATTGATAGGGTCGAGTTTAGGAAATGCCATCTACGGCAAAACAGGAAATGGTGTCATATTTAATGGGTCAATTCGCGACATGCAGGAACTCAAAGACACAAAGGGTTTCAATGCGTGGATCAAAGGAGATGATCCTTCCTACATAAAAGATATGACGCCCACTTCTATCAATGCACCTATCAGGATTGGAGAAGTAACTGTCTTCCCCGGCGACCTCGTTTTTGCCAATGATTATGGAGTGGTTTTTGTTCCCGCATACCTCGCAGAGCCGCTCGTGGTTGCTTCAGAAATGACTGGCCTGCGGGATGAATTTGAGAGATATATGCTGCAGCTTGGAAAGTATCCTTCCGGCGAAGTGCATGGAGATTGGGCTGATAAGATAAAAGATGAGTTTAGAACCTGGTTCAGTAAATACCCAAAGAAGACCGCCATCACTTTGAAGCAGATCAACGAATACCTTGCAAAGGAGCATGAATAAAACAATTAGTTTATTATATTTCTTGTCTTTGAAAAACACATCTTGATTTTTACAGCAATTTTCAATAATAAAAGTTAACGACTAAAATTTTCAAATAAAAAATGAAACCCGGAAAAATGAGAACCCGCATTTGCACCCTGTTAGTAGTGTCAGTTTTAATTTCTTTTAATTCTGTGATTGCCCAGACGATCCCAAAAGATGAATTGATTTTTCTCACCTCAGAGTGGAAAGGAGAAAGATTTTCTGACGGTCGTCCGAAAGTTCAGGATGATCTGCTGGAGCGTGCAAAGCACATTGGAATTGACGACGCATGGACTGTGTTAAAAAACGAAGGGTATGTGAACCAATTTGAAGGTGGATGGAAGACGGTTAACGATGAACTTGTAGTTGGTCGTGCCGTGACCGCGATGTTTATGCCTTCACGCCCTGATGTGGAGAAGGAAATAAAGGATCGTGGAGTATCCAAACAAGGCAGAAAAGGAAATACAAACGCATGGCCGATCGATGTGTTGCAAAAGGGAGATGTATATGTGGCTGACGGGTTTGGTAAAATTGATGGAGGTACATTGATGGGATCGACTCTCGGAAATTCTATCTACAGCAAATCGGGCAATGGCGTTGTCTTCAATGGCGCTGCACGTGACCTCGGAGGATTGTCCGAGATCAAAGGATTCAATGCATTCGTCCGCGATTTCCATCCGTCATTTTTGGAGAATATGGTTTTAATGGGACTCAACACTCCGATCCGTATCGGCAAGGCAATCGTGTTACCAGGCGACCTTGTGATAGGCGATCGTGAAGGCGTGCTTTTCGTTCCGGCTCATATGGCCGAGCAGGTAGTCAGCACTGCTGAATTCGTTGACCGTAAAGATCAATTTGGATTTGAAATGGTCAAGTCAGGAAAATATACAACAGGCCAGATCGACAGTCAATGGACAGATGAAATAAAAACCGCATTTCTTAACTGGCTCGGGAAACACCCCGAGATTGGCAAGATGACAAGAGCAGAGCTTGACAAAGTGATGAGCAAGAGAACATGGTAAAATATTTGAAGAAAAGCTATTTGAAAAATCTGGCTCCTGACTATTTTTCTTTCTTCAGACCTGGAAGATCTTGTTTGCAAGCTATATGTTTGAGCCACTCATTCATAGAAAAGCGAAAAGGCCAGATTGATATAACCTGGTAACATCCAGGGACATCAATCCCGAAGGTTTTCTTTTTCACGCGACTGTTTTCTCCTGAAAGAAAAGTAAACAATTACTCCAAGGATCATGATGCCAACAAAAATCATAAATAAAAAAATTCCCATTTTTCAATTGTTTTATAGGTTGAATTTTAATGAACAAAAAGCGTGCTGAACCTACGATCGCCGAAAAGTTGAATTCTTTTTCGCAGATTCACCGACATAATAAAACATTAGCACTGAAAAAAAAATCTTACATTCATATTAAATTAAAACACGGATATTTCATTCATTCAACAACCTTAAATCTTATAAAATGAAAAGGAACCTTCTAAAGAAAATTTCTGGTATTGGGCTGCTCGGCATTATGCTGCTGGCCTTTCAATCATTCATTTTAAATGATGACCCCAAAACAGTGACGGGAGAAATTCTTGACATGAAATGCTATATGGCCTCGGGAGCACATGGCGACGGTCATAGAGAATGCGCCGCGACCTGCATCGATGGCGGCTCTCCAATGGGCATACTCACTGATGATGGCACAGTTTACCTGATCATTAAAGACAGCAAGAAATCAAACGCATATGACGAAGTTGCAAAGCATGCCGGTGAGAAGGTAACGTTGACCGGTACCGTTTCTGAAAAAGGTGGAGTGCAGGCTTTGATAGTATCGGAAGTGAAAGCTTAAGCACTCTTATCCTGACCTTATTATTTTTCTGAGAAATATTTTATCTCCCTGCTAAGATCTATTGCAGGTAATTTTTCCTGGAGGTCCAGCGCTTTTATACGTTGTGCTTCCAGGAATTTTTTATGCTTACTACTTTCCCTCTCGAATGGCTTATGTCTGAAAGCCGCCATTAACGAGGACACTTCTTCCATTAATCCCTTTGAAACATCATCAAGGTAAACTTCGCAGAATTTTTCAAAGACATAACTGACCGCCGCCTCGCTTACGTGCACAAGATCTGTTTTATAAAACCGATAGTCACGCAGGACATCGATCACCAATTCATAGGCAGGAAAATAAAATACATTTTCCTCCTTCTCTGATAATGCATGAACCGCTTCTATCAGCCTGGCCTTACTCCGGTTATTCTCGATGATTCCATCCCGCACATGGCGTACAGGACTGATTGTAAAAATGATTTTGAGCGTTGGATTAAGCGACCTTACTTTCTTTAAGGCCTCAGAGAGATTCAGCAAGATATCCTCAACGGGCATGAACTTTTTCCAAAAGAAACTACCTGGAGCTTTATGACAATTAGCGACAAACTCCCCGGTCTCTTTTAATTGGTAATGAAAGGATGTGCCCAACGTGATCAGCAGCCATGATGCATTTTTTAAATGGAGGTTAGCCTGCACTCGTGATGCATTTATTTCATCGAGAACTGTATTTCGATCGATACCGGAAAATTTAGAATGATGTTGCCAGCTATGCCATATTTCATCCTGTAAAAAAAGATTATCCGGCTCATACTTTTTATTGTCAACATATGATTTCAACGCAAAGGCAATACTTGCCGGATCATACAAAATTCCATTGGGATTTTGCAACACATCGAACTTCGCATCACTCATTAAACTTCCAATCTCCTCTGCGAAGCATGAGCCTAATAAAAAGATCTTTTGTCCATAAGAAATTTTTTCAACAGAAACCTTTACTGGGAATGGTAACATGAAATCCATCGGGCGCAAAATTTATGTTCTGAAAATATCCGATGCCAATTCGCCGGCTGCGGCGAGCGCATCCATATTCAACGTATCCAGGTAGCCAAGTTCCCGGAAATAATCAATCATCAGCTCTGAATCCATATTTCCAACTAACTCATCCCTAGCCATAGGGCATCCTCCGATTCCTTTGAGAGCGCCATCAAAGCGCATACAACCACTATTGAGAGCAGCATTTAATTTTTCCTTCCAGTTTTCATTTGCAGAATGAAGATGCACACCGATCTCTAAACCAGGAAATCTTGAAATGACTTTTGAAACAAGCGAAGAAATTTGTGACGGGGACGCAAGTCCAACAGTATCTGCCAAAGAAATGATTTCAATCCTCTCGCCTGCCAACTTCTCAATCCAATACAACACTGTATTCTCATCATACGCATCACCGTAAGGATTTCCAAATGCCATTGAAATGTAAATAACAGCTTCCTTTTTGCTTTGCTCACATATATTTTTTACCGCTGTAACAGTTTGCAATGACCCTTCAATAGTGTTGTTAGTGTTTCGAAGTTGGAAGGTTGGGGAAATGGAAAATGGAAAACCGAGATAATGAATCCTCTCGAATTCAGCGGCCTCGTTTGCTCCTCTTTCATTTCCTACTATTGCTAACAATTTACTTTTACTATTCGCAACATCTAATTGTTGAACAACCTCTTTTGTGTCGGCCATTTGCGGAATCACTTTGGGCGAAACGAAACTGCCAAAGTCTATCGTGTCAAATCCGACTTCCAGTAATTTGTTTATATAGCTAATCTTTTTTTCTGTTGGAATAAAGTTCTTCCAACCCTGCATGGCGTCTCGGGGGCATTCTATCAATTTTAGATTGTTCATTTTCTATTGCAGCCAATAATTAAAAATTAAAAATGCAAATTATGAATTTTTCCAGCGGACGATTTTTGATTTGTGCATCAGGTTAATAATGTGGTAAATAATATCTGTTTCAAACCAGCGGTAAGAGTTTTTAGTTTTGCCGGGATATTTGTGATGATTATTATGATAGGCGTCTCCAATAAA
>JBBSPT010000222.1:0-5133 GCA_038258515.1 Chitinophagales bacterium
ACCAAAAAAATAAACTTTACGGTTGGGCCAATAAAAATGGGAAAAACCTTGAGTTCGAAACATTGCAGGAAACAGTAGAAAATGGTCGAAGACTTTTTACCATAGGCGCAAAAATTGATGGTGTATTGGTAGCGGAAGCAAAAGCCTTCAACAAAAAAGATGCAAGCCAGGTTGCTGCGCAGATTGCTGTAGAAAAATTAGGATTAGTATGAAAATTGGAATTATCGGAAGTGGAAGCTGGGGTACCGCCCTGGCGAAAATACTGACTGATAATGATCACGCAATTTCATGGTGGGTCAGGTCTGAAAAAACAATTGCTCAATTTAGAAACAGGAGACACAATCCTCATTATTTAAGCGCTGTGTTTTTCGACACAAGCCTTATCAATTTTTCAGCAGATGTATCAGAGGTTATAAAGAAATCGGATTGTCTCTTGATTGCTGTGCCTTCAGCTTTTGTGACGGAGGCCCTCAAGGAACTCCCGAAAAATATTTTCGGAAATAAAATGGTTATTTCTGCGGTGAAAGGAATTTTACCTGACGTTGATTTGCTGTTGAATGAGTATCTCGAAAAAGAGTTTGAGGTTTCGTTACAAAAATATTTCACCGTTCTTGGGCCATGCCACGCCGAAGAAGTAGCTGCAGAAAAATTATCTTATCTCACTTTTTCCGGAACTGATGAAGAAGCCACAATCGAAATCTCTTCGTATTTTAAAACGCCTTATCTGAATACAATTCATAACTCAGATATTTACGGAGTTCAATACGCAGCGGTACTAAAAAATATTTATGCCATTGGTGCTGGAATTGCACATGGGCTTGAATACGGCGACAATTTCCTCAGTGTTTTAATTGCGAACAGCGCCGATGAAATGGCGGGATTTTTAAGAAAAGCCGGCATTGAAAATGTACAAGTCGGATCAATTGAACATCCATTCAGGCAAGCAGTAGGTGAACGCCAGGTGACGACAAATTATGCGGCTTCAGTTTACCTCGGCGATCTTCTTGTAACTTGTTATTCACTTTTCAGCCGCAACCGCACCTTTGGAAATATGATTGGTAAAGGTTATTCTGTAAGATCTGCCCAACTTGAAATGAACATGGTCGCAGAAGGATACAATGCAAGCAAGTGCATGTATAATGTCAATAAAAAAGTGGAAGCAGCTATGCCAATCGCAGAAGCTATTTATGGTATTCTTTGGAATCACGTACCAGCCTTACAAGGTTTTCTGGAGATTGAGAAAACGCTGGTATAAATTTTTTGAATCTATATGAAGATCAAAGATGACTGGGTAATTATAGTGAGACTTCTTCAGAATGAAATTTGTGCTGCACTTGAGAACGAAGATGACGGAGCAGTTTTTAAAGAAGATCAATGGAAGCGAAAAGGCGGAGGGGGAGGACGAACGCGGGTTATCGCAGACGGAAATGTATTTGAAAAAGGTGGAGTAAATACTTCGGCAGTATTCGGAACGGTCACGGAAGCGATGAGGACACAATTGAAAATTAAAGGTTCCTCATGGTTTGCCTGCGGTATAAGTTGTGTTATCCACCCGGTAAATCCATTTGTGCCCACTATTCATTGCAATTATCGAATGTTTGAACTTTATGATGAAACAGGAGACTTAACAGACCGTTGGTTTGGTGGTGGAACAGATCTTACCCCCTATTACCTGTTTGAAGAAGATGCGAAATATTTTCATGGCGTTTGCAAGGAGGTAGTCGATAATTTCGAACCTTCCTTTTATAAAACGTTCAAGAAAAATTGTGACAACTATTTTGTGAATTGGCATCGCAATGAAGAGCGTCGCGGAATTGGAGGAATTTTTTACGATTACCAGCGTCCTTCTGCAATTCATGATGTGAACTCATGGATGAACTTTGGTAAAAAATGTGGTGAGGCATTCATCAAATCTTATATCGCCATTGTTCAAAAAAGAAAGAACACGCCCTACGACCAATCACATAAGTATTGGCAGGAAATAAGACGGGGAAGATATACAGAATTTAATCTTGTTCACGACCGGGGTACGTTATTTGGATTGAAAACCAATGGAAGAACAGAGAGTATTTTGATGAGCCTGCCTCCTACCGTAAGATTCGACTATAACTACCAACCGGAGGCTGGCTCTGCTGAGGACATTGTGTTGCAGGCTTGTTTACATCCGCGGGAATGGGTGTAGCCCTCCACATTTTCTTGTGAAACTTTGTGATAATTAGAAGAGCCGCATAAGTACCTTTGAGTCGCAAAGCAAAAATCCCCGGACATCCTCACATCTCAGAAATAAATTGCTTCATGTATTTACAAAGAAGAAACAGGATATTAAGACAATCATCGTCAATTAGAAGTATGGTTGCTGAAACTTCGTTAACAGCAAATGATTTTATTGCACCATTATTCATTGATGAAGGCGAAAATTTAAGATTCGAAATTCCATCAATGCCAGGATATTTCCGGCGCTCTGTTGATGAAACAATTAAAGAAGTGAAGGAACTGTGGCACCTGGGAATTAAGAGTGTTTTGCTTTTTATAAAAGCGCCCGACGAACTCAAGGACAATACCGGTAAAGAATCATGGAATGCTAATGGGCTAATGCAAAGAAGCATCAAAGCAATTAAGGATGCGGTGCCTGGAATCGTAGTAATGACGGATGTGGCACTGGATCCGTATTCCTCTTTTGGACATGACGGTATCGTCGAAAATGGAGAAATTGTAAACGATCCGACGGTAGAGGCATTGGTGAAAATGAGCCTGAGTCATGCGGAAGCAGGGGCCGACATTGTTGCTCCAAGTGATATGATGGACGGTCGCATCGGCGCAATAAGAAAAGCATTGGAAGAAAATAATTTTACTAAAACAGGAATTATGGCATACAGCGCTAAATATGCTTCTTGTTTTTATGGCCCGTTCCGCGATGCACTGGATTCCGCTCCAGGATTTGGTGACAAAAAAACCTATCAGATGGATTATGCCAATCGGCTGGAGGCAATAAAGGAAGCGAAGGCTGATCAAGACGAAGGAGCCGACATCATAATGGTAAAGCCTGCCATGGCCTACCTTGATATTATAAGAGAAGTCCGGAACTGCGTAAATATTCCTGTAAGCGCATACCATGTGAGCGGTGAATATGCAATGATAAAAGCTACGGCAAAAATGGGATGGGTCAATGAAGACAAAGCCATCATTGAAAGTTTGACTTCGATTAAACGAGCCGGTGCAAATTTGATCGCAACTTATTTTGCAAAAGATGCTGTTAAGCTGTTGAATGGCTAATCAAAAAAATGGACACAAATCTCGTAAGAAAATACAATATTCCTGGTCCACGGTATACGAGTTACCCGACGGTACCATATTGGGACGAAGATGTTTTTTCAGTTGAACAATGGAAAAAATCACTCCTCCAATGCTTCAAAGAAAGTAAATCCAGAGAAGGCGTAAGCCTGTACATTCATCTTCCTTTTTGTGAAAGCTTGTGCACCTTTTGTGCTTGTCATAAACGCATTACCAAACAACATTCAGTTGAGGGCTCTTATATTGAAGCATTGCTATGGAATGAAAACTACACCTTGGTTTATTGCAGGAGCAACCAATAATTAAGGAGTTTCACTTAGGTGGTGGTGCGCCTACATTTTTTAGAATCCAAAAATTTACATTCATTATCATGAACCCAATCAGCAGAAGCAAGCATTTATTCGAGAGAGCACAACAAAGTATTCCCGGAGGCGTCAACTCTCCGGTCAGAGCATTTAAAAGTGTCGGGGGAACTCCGGTGTTTATAAAATCTGCCAAAGGCGCCTACCTGTATGATGAGGATGAAAACAAATACATTGACTATATAAATTCCTGGGGACCAATGATTCTCGGCCATGCCTATGAACCAGTGGTAAAAGCAATATGCGAAAGAGCTGCTTCCTCAACTTCCTTTGGAGCACCCACAGAATTAGAAATCGAAATGGCAGAGCTCATCAAAACAATGGTGCCAAATGTGGATCTCATCAGGATGGTAAGCAGCGGAACGGAAGCTTGTATGAGCGCTATCCGGCTGGCAAAAGGCTTCACCGGAAGAAATAAATTTATAAAATTCGAAGGCTGTTATCACGGACATGCGGATTGCTTTTTGGTAAAAGCCGGCAGCGGCGTCGCAACGTTAAATATTCAAACCGTACCGGGAGTTACTGCAGGAGTCTCAATGGATACCCTTACGGCTCCTTACAATAACCTGCATGCGGTAAAAGAACTTGTTAATGCTAACAAGGGTGACGTAGCAGCTATTATTATCGAACCTGTTGGGGGAAATATGGGCTGCATTATTCCAAAGCCAGGATTTCTGGAAGGCTTGCGAAAATTTTGCGACGAGGAAAATATCATTTTGATTTTTGACGAAGTGATGACCGGCTTTAGACTCAGTCCCGGAGGCGCACAGGAAAAATTAAAAATAGCCGCAGATCTTGTCACCTATGGAAAAATAATTGGTGGTGGCCTTCCGGTTGGAGCATTCGGCGGTAAAAAAGAAATTATGCAACAAATAGCTCCCCTTGGAAGTGTTTACCAGGCGGGCACGTTGAGCGGGAACCCAATTGCCATGGTTGCAGGTTTTACAACATTGCAAACTTTGAAAGAAGATCCATCAATTTACACCGGACTTGAAAAAAAATGTTCCTACCTGGCGGAAGGACTTGCAGAAGTTCTAAAGGAAAAATCGATCTCCCATGTCATTAATCATATTGGGAGTATGATAAGTGTTCATTTCTGTACGCATGACGTTGTAGATTTCGAAACCGCATCCACCGCGAACATTCCGCTTTTTAATAAGTTCTTTCATCATATGCTTTCTTCAGGCGTTTATCTTCCGCCATCGGCTTATGAAAGCTGGTTTTTAAGCAGGTCATTAACTTATGATGATATAGATGCTACAATCGACATTGTGGGAAAATTCAACTTATAAGAAGTATTTAAACTACCATAAAAAAAGTAGGCGAAGGTTTTACCCTTCGCCATCCCTAATAAAGATCTATCCGCAAAGACTATCAATAATATATCTATGCATTTTAGTTCCACAGAGATGTTTCAACATGCTCTTTGGATTATCAGGGCTTTCCGTTAGCAACGGCCATGCGTTTCATTTAAGAAACG
>JBBSPT010000223.1:0-5129 GCA_038258515.1 Chitinophagales bacterium
GCGGATTTGACGTGAACACTTTTGCCAGGAAATATTTCAACGGGGGTGGACATTTTAATGCAGCAGGCGGAAGAAACACTGAATCTCTTGAGGAAGTCGTGAAACGGTTCAAAGAAGCAATCAAAGAAAACAAGGAGCAATTATCAAGTTATCAATTTTAAAAAAAATAAACATGAACAGAGCAATTTTCCTGTCGGCAATTTCCATTCTTATGATTGCGGCAGGATGTACTGAAAGAAATTTTCAGAAAACGAAAAACGGATTGGAGTATAAGATAGTGAAAGGGGATGGGAGCAAGGAAATTAAATACGGCAACACTGTCAAATTTCGTGCATTCACTTATTATAACGATTCGCTAATGGCGACACCCTATGATACGGTGCCGCAAATGCTGCAAGTGGATTCCACTCAACTTCCTCCGGAGTATGTAAACATTTTCAAAGCCGCCACACAGGGAGATAGTATTGTGACAAGAATCATGGTGGACAGCATCATGAAGTTTGGACAGGTGCCTCCCTTTGCAAAAAAGGGAAACTATCTCGGTTACAGGTTTAAGATTCTTGATGTAGTCACTGATCCGGCACAGGTGGCTGCGATGAAAGAGCAGACTATGCGTGAGATGAGAAATATCGATTCGCTGAACAGGATTAAGCAAACTGCGATCGATGATAAAGTACTGCACGATTACATTGAGAAGAACAATATCAGCGCCACTAAAACTGACAAGGGAACCTATGTGGAAATTGATGAAAAAGGAACTGGTGCACCAGTGGAAGAAGGCAAAGCAGTGACGATTGATTATAAAGGAATGACTCTGGCCGGAAAAGTTTTCGATCAGAGCTATGATTCATCAGGAAAATCAGTAAAACCGTTTACGTTTGTCATCGGCCAGCGCGGTTCTATTGAGGGTATGGCTGATGGAATCATGCAATTTAGCAAGGGTGGAAAAGGAAGGTTATTTATTCCATCGTCTTTGGCCTATGGTGCACGAGGAGCTGGTCCTGAAATTCCTGCAAACACTCCGTTAATTTTCGATATTAGTGTGTTAGATGTAAGTTCAGGAGAGGACTACCAGAAAAAAATGCTTGATCAGCAAAGGATGATGCAGCAATTGCAACAGATGCAGCAACAAAATCAACAGGGGCAAGGGCAAGGGCAAGGAAAGTAAAAATGGATTTTAATAAAAGGTTGAACGCCCTGGCACACAGCCGGGGCGTTTATATTTTAGAATATCTTGTAAACAACTTTATTGCCTCCTTCGCCTCTCTTACCTCATGCACACGCAATAGGTTTGCTCCGTTTAGAAGGGCAATGGTATTTAATACGGTGGTTCCATTGAGAGCCTCCTCCACTGGAATTTCGAGAGTTTTATAAATTGTCGATTTCCTTGAAAGCCCTGCCATTACAGGCAGTCCAAGCATTTTAAACACAGAAAGATTTTTCAGCAGTGCGAAGTTGTGGGCGATTGTTTTTCCAAAACCAAATCCCGGGTCTATAATTAAATCATTGATTCCGGCGACCCTGCACTGCCCGACCTTTTTTATAAAAAAATCAAGAACTTCCCTGGCGACATCATCATAAACTGCCTGTTGCTGCATGGTTTCAGGAGTGCCCTTCATGTGCATGCAGATGTAAGGAACACCAAGAGCTGCAACTGTGCTCAACATTAATTCATCCATTTCGCCGGCGCCGATATCATTCACGATCGAAGCTCCATTTTCTACAGCAATCCTGGCAACGCCTGAATGATAGGTGTCAATTGAAATCGTTACATCACTGAATTCTTTAGTTATCATTTCTATGGCAGGCAATACGCGATCCAACTCTTGATCCATTGAAATCCTGGTGCTTCCCGGCCGGGTACTTTGTCCGCCTACATCAAGAATATCTGCCCCTTCAAAAACCATCTGCCTTATTTTTTCGGCGAGTAGATCTTTCTGATCCATCCTGCTGCCGGGATAAAATGAGTCGCTATTTACATTGAGAATACCGACCACCAAAGGTTGCTCGATCGCAAGCAGCTTTCCCCTACAGTTCAATGAAAACATTATTCGTTTATGTTTATTTTTGATGGTAATTATGCAAGGTACTACTGATCAGCAATACGATATCGTTATCAACAATTGCCGGAAAATTTTTGAAAGTAAAACAAAAGATTATGGAACCTCGTGGAGAGTCTATCGAACCATTTCGATAGCGGATCAGATTTATATAAAAGCAAAACGCATTCGAAATATCCAGGAAAAAGGAGTTCAGAAAATTGCAGATGATATTTGTGATGAATTTCGGGGTATGCTTAATTATGCGGTGATTGGGTTGATTCAGCTCGACATCAATGATGATGAAATTGAAGAGCTTCCTGTTGCCGAAGCAATGGAGAGATACGAAGCGAAAATAGTGAATGCTAAAAAGCTAATGCATGATAAGAACCACGACTATGATGAGGCCTGGCGCGATATGAGCCAGGAAAGTTTTGTGGATCTCATTTTGGCAAAGGTTTTAAGAATAAGGCAGATGACTCAAAACAACGGACTGACCGTTGCCAGCGAAGGAATTGATTCTAATTTTTACGACATAATTAATTATTCAGTGTTTGCATTGATCCTGGCAAATGAAACTCCAACTTTTAATCAACACGCATTATGAAGATATTAGTGAATATATCACGGGTGATCGTTGGAATTCTTTTTATTTTTTCGGGCCTTGTTAAGGCCAATGATCCTCTCGGACTGTCATACAAAATGCAGGAGTTCTTCGAAGTGTGGGGACAAAATGCCAGTCTAAAATCTTTGATGGACTGGCTTCATCTTTACGCCCTGCCTTTTTCCATTATAATGATCACGCTGGAAATCATTGTGGGAGTCGCGATCTTGTTAGGAGCATGGAAAAAGTTTTTCAGCATTCTTATTTTATTGCTGATCATCTTCTTTAGTTTCCTGACTGGATACGCAGTCTTGTCTGGCAAGATTGCCACCTGTGGCTGCTTTGGGGATTGTATTCCGCTAACAGCTATGCAATCTTTTATGAAAGATATTGTGTTGCTCGTACTGTCACTCGTTATTCTTTTCGGTGTAAAATATATTGCTCCTGTTTTTACCCCGGGTTCAAATTTCATTTTTCTGCTAATTTCCACCGTGGCCGTTTTGTTGCTGCAATGGTACGTTCTTCGACATATGCCTATCGTGGATTGCCTGCCTTTCAAAAGAGGCAATGATTTACTTGAACTTCGGAAGATGCCTGCAGACGCCATTCCCGATAAAAAAGATTTTAAATTCATTTATAAGAAGAATGGGCAGGAACAGGAGTTTACAAGAAAAAATATTCCTGATTCTACCTGGGAATTCGTCAGCCGCGAAGATTTCATCATCGAGAAAGGAAAAAATAATGTGCCGCCTATTAAGGATTTTTACTTAACGACATTGTCCGGGAATGATACAACAGAGTTACTGCTAAATTTCCCTGGAGAATATTATCTATTTTTTGTAAAAGACTTGACCCGGGACACAGACCGCTGGCTTGATGATTTCACTTCGATCTTCACGATGGCGGGCAATGCAAACACCCCTTTGTTTATTATTGCTTCACAACCCTCAGAAGCTGAACAGTTTTTCAATGTGAGAAATAATTATTCTTTGCCGGTCGTCAGTTTGGACGCGACTGCACTGAAAACAGCAGCACGAACCAACCCGGAACTCTACCTGATGAAAGGTCCGGTCGTTGTAAATAAGTGGGGATGGGCCGATCTGAAGAAAGCAATAAGATGATAGCAATTTTGCCTGAAGCGCAGCATGGAAGAAAGAACATGCGAAATAATTAAACTGCCGCCCTCATTTTGGTTTTGCAAGTTTACAAAGTTTAAAAAAGAAGAGAAGAAAAGATGTTCGAGTTTCTTGTCAAAAAGTTATTCTATGGCTTGTTGGTTCTTGCCGGCGTGGTCACTATTGTGTTTTTTATTTTCCAGGCCTTTGCTGATCCTGCCAGGCTTGTGCTCGGGCAAACCGGCGACAAAGCCACAATGGAAAATATTCGTAAGGAACTTTATCTCGATCAGCCCACATGGAAGCAATTCGTTCTTTACTTAAATGATGTGTCTCCCGTTGCTATACATTCCAGGGAAGATATTCGTAACAAAAATCTTCATGGCATCTTTATTGGCGGTAATACAAAGCTAGCCTTTAAGGTGCCCTATCTGCGACGCAGTTACCAGACCAAAAAAGAAGTGACCGTGGTGTTGATGGAAGCGCTACCAGGAACGATAATACTGGCAGTTGCAGCAATGTTTTTAGCAACGATTGCCGGGATTGTACTGGGAGTGCTGGCTGCTGTAAGACAGAATACCTGGATGGACACTTCCGCAGTTTTTGCAAGTGTCATCGGGATATCCGCTCCATCTTTTTTTATGGCTATCCTGATCGCATACATTTTCGGGATAGTCCTGCATTCCATTACAGGCTTACCCTTCACCGGTAGCTGGTTTACCATTGATGAACATACCGGCCAACGTTATCTCACCTTACAAAATTTAATCTTACCTGCGCTGACATTGGGTATCAGGCCGCTATCGATTATTACCCAGCTCACAAGAAGTGCTATGCTTGACGTATTGAAGCAGGATTTTATCAGGACAGCGTTTGCAAAGGGTCTTACGAAAAAGAGAGTAGTTTTCGGACATGCGTTACGAAATGCAATGAACCCGGTCATTACAGCAATCACAGGTTGGTTTGCGGAGCTCCTTGCAGGAGCTTTCTTTGTAGAATATATTTTTGGCTGGAAGGGAATAGGAAAAGTGACTGTTGATGCCTTGGAAAAATTGGATTATCCTGTCGTGATGGGATCTGTATTGCTGGCTGCAACGATATTTGTGATGGTAAATATTTTAGCCGATATGCTGTATAGAATCATTGATCCCAGAGTAAAATTGATTTCTTAATGGAGCTGTCAATTAACGGATCACGACTTCTTTGATTACTTTCTCTCCGAGCGCTTCGTTGACTCTTTGAATGATTTTTTCCTTTTGATATAAAAGTTCATTTTTCAACGGAGCCACAGTTGATGAAATAAAAAGTGTGGAGTTTATGATCTCGATCTTATCGGTATAGCGTGCAATCGTTTTTCCCATAATTTGTTCC
>JBBSPT010000224.1:0-5090 GCA_038258515.1 Chitinophagales bacterium
AATTTCGGGATATTGATTTTTTAGCCGGAAAAAATATTCAGGTGAAATCGTAAGCTCCTCTTCCTTCAACACATCCTGCTCTACGTTCCATTTGAATTCCGAGACACTTGTGTTTGCCTGCAACTTCGCCGCTTGTAAACGGCCCTTGAATAATTCAATCAACCTCATATCTCTCACGTCTCCAATTATGATGCGACCCTTGCCTTTCAATAGTTCTATACTTTTTCCCATAACTATATTCAGATATTCTTCGCCTGGGAAATATTGCACTACCGAATTGAGCACAATGGTATCAATGACTTCTCCGGGTTGTAAGGGAAGGTCATGGGCAGCGCACACATGAAATTCCGTTGGTCCATAGTCTCTTTCACGCCTGCTTATTTTTTCAGAAATATGAGAGATGGAAGTCCTGGAGATATCTGTACCAATATATTTTTTCACCTTGCCGGCAAGCGGAAAATAAATTAAACCGGTACCGCAGCCGATTTCCAAAACATTGCCCGCGCTTTGCGACATAATTACATCAACGATCTCATCTACCCATTCTTTCATCTCTGTTCCCGGTATTGGTTCACCAGTGAAACTACTATTCCATCCAGCCAGGTCAAACTCTTCATTGGGAATATCAGTGCCGGATTTAGCATACTCTGTGTCGTAAAGTTCTTTCCAGTTTGCGACGCTGTCGGCGTAAAGTTCCTTTTCCCTCAACTTAACCAACTCCGGCTGCGGAACGTAATAACAAACAAGCTTTGCATTTTCGACTTTGTCTGTTTTAAATACTACTGCGGCTTCCTTCACCATTCCGCTTTGCTGAAGAGAGTTTTCTATTTCGCCAAGCTCGATTCGATAACCCCGGATTTTCACTTGCTCATCCTTACGTCCCAGGTATTCGACATTGCCATCCTGCATCCATCGACCAAGATCTCCTGTCTTATACATTCTTGCACCGGCAGTGCCAGCAAAGGGATCCGTTATAAATTTTTCTGCGGTTAATTCCGGACGATTTAAATATCCGCGTCCAACCTGTACGCCACCGATATATATTTCGCCCGTTCCACCAACAGGCACAGGACTGAGCTCTGTGTCTAATATGTAAATCGAAGTATTTGCAATTGGTTTCCCTATGGGTACGATGTTAAATTTGGTTTCATCGTTAGCAGGGCTCCAGCAAGTAACGTCGATTGCTGCTTCTGTTGGGCCATATAAATTATGGATCTCAGCATCCGGAAGTTTCTCTTTAAATAATTCTGCGTGGGCAGGCTTCAATGCTTCTCCGCTACACAAAACTTTCTTCAGAGAACTAAAGTCTCCTTTATTTAAACCTGGAATGAAGACAGCAAGCATGGAAGGAACAAAATGCATGATGCTGATACGATTTTTTTCAATGAGCGCTTTCAGATATATATCATCTTTCTGGCCTCCCGGCTTGGCAAACACCAACCGTGCGCCGGTCAATGAAGGCCATAGGAGTTCCCAAACAGAAACGTCAAAGCAATAAGTTGTTTTTTGCAATACTGCGTCATTCGGAGTAAGATTAAAATACTCCTGCGCCCAATACAACCTGTTGAACAATGCCGCATGTTCATTCATCGCTCCCTTCGGACGGCCGGTAGATCCGGACGTATAAATTACATAAGCGAGACGGTTGCCAGGTATTTTGATATTGAAGGGCGTGGAAGATTCATTATTAATAATTGAAAATTCTTTATTTAATTCAATGATGTCAAGATCAACCACTCCTTCAATTTTATACCGGCTTTTTGGATTGGTGATCAGCAAGCTAACCTTTGAATCCTCAAGCATGTATTTAAGACGATCTTCTGGATATTCAGGATCTATGGGAAGATATGCCGCACCGGCTTTCAAGATTCCCCAAATTCCCACGATCATTTGAAGACTGCGCTCCAGGCATATTGCAACAAGCGTTTCTCCTTCCACACCCAGAGCTATTAGATGATGTGCTAATTGATTCGAAAGAGTATCAAGCTGCCGGTAGGTGTATTGGCTTTCATCAAAGACAACTGCAATCGCATCGGGCGTTTTTAAAACCTGGCTTCCGAAAAGATCGACCACAGTTTTATCTTTCGGGTAATCGGTGGCAGTGTTATTTAAATCATGCAACAGGTGATGCTCTTCTTGTTTAGACAGAATAGGCAAGCGGCCAATCGTTTCTTTTGGATTTTTTAAGATGGAGGAAAGAAGCTCACGGTATTGAGAGATCATGTCCCGGATTGTACTCTCCAAAAACAAGTCAGTCGAATATTCTGTCATGATCGATAAACCATCCGCCGTCTCGGTGATGAAAAGCTGTATATCAAACATTGCTGTTGTATGCTCAGCGTTTACCGCAGACAGCTTTACATTTCCAAAACTCAGGTCTGGAACTTCAGGTGTATTCCTGAGAACGAACATCACCTGGAATACAGGATTTCTGCTGACATCTCTTTCAACATCCAGTACATCAACAATTTTTTCGAAAGGAACTTCCTGGTGCTGATATGCGTCGAGTGTAGTCTTTCTAACGTCCAGGAGCAATTCTTCGAACGTAGCGTTACTTTTCACCTCATCCCGCAAAGCGAGGGTATTGACAAAAAATCCGATAAGTTCTTCAACCTCTACCTGCTGGCGGCCTGCAATAGGCGTACCTACACAAATATCTTCCTGGCCACTATACCTGTGCAGCAGCACTTTGAATGCCGCCAACAAGGTCATAAACAAAGTGACTCCTTTTTGCTGGCTTAATTTATTTAATGATTCGGTTGCTGCTTTGTCGACCTTGTGATGCACAAACGCTCCCCTGGAATTCCAAACGGCAGGTCGCTTGAAGTCATTAGGCAGGTTAATGTGAGCAACATTGAATAATTTATCTTTCCAATAATTAATTTTAGAATCGAAAACTTCTCCCGTCAGATGAGTCCGCTGCCAGATCGCATAATCAGCATATTGGATAGTTAAAGAATTCAATTGAGCGGAACGCTTTTCCTCAAACGAATTATAAAGCTCAACCACTTCTTTCACAAGAATAGACCTGGACCAACCGTCTGACGCAATATGATGAAGTGTGGCAATCAATAAAAATTCTTCGACATCGGTTTTTATCAATGTGGCCCTGATCATGTAGTCTCCTGCTAAATCAAATGGCTTCCTGATCAACTGGAAAATGTAATCCTGTAACGCTTTTTTTTCCTCACGAAAATGGGCTCCTTCCACTACTAACAATTCCCAGGATTCGGATTCGTTCACTTGTTGATATGGATGCCCGTCTTCATCGAGAATCACCGAACGCAAAATTTCGTGGCGGTCAACAATCGTCTTAAGTGCAAAGTTCAACGCCTCAACATTTAAATTTCCCGATAGACGAAGAACTGCCGGAACATGGTATTGTACGCTGCCTTCAAGGCGATCGATAAACCACAATCTTTCCTGGCTGAATGATAAAGGAATTTGAACAGGTCGTGGATCAACACGTTCAATGGAGTTGAGCACTTTGTCATCGCTATGCTGCGATAATTGCACGGCGAGCAAGGCTACAGTCGGGAAGTCAAAAATATTGCTTATCGGCATTTCCACCACAAATGCCTTTCGAATGGCAGACACCAATCTTACCGCAAGTAATGAGTGGCCTCCCAGTTCAAAGAAATTATCATGTACTCCCACCTGGTCAACCTCGAGGACATCTTTCCAGATTTCAGCCAGCCTGTCTTCCACGTCGTTCCTTGGAGCTACAAATTCATTGCCGTGCAAGTCCTTCTCATCCGGGTCAGGCAAAGCATTGCGGTTTATTTTTCCATTGGCAGTCAAGGGAAATTTATCCACCTCTACCAGTACCGCAGGCACCATATACTCTGGTAACTTTTCTTTTGCGAAAGTCAAAATTCCTTCTCTTTGGAAAACGCCGTTTGGAATAATATATCCAACCAGCGTCTTATTTCCCTGCTTATCGTCTTTGGCCAAAATTGCCGCCTGGCTTACAAGATCGGATTGTTGCAATACATTTTCTATTTCTCCCAACTCAATTCTGTAACCGCGAATCTTCACCTGGTTATCGGCCCTTCCTATAAAAGAGATATTTCCATCGGGCAGATATTTCACAAGGTCTCCCGTGTCGTACATGATCGAATAACCTTGTTTAGCAAACGGATTTTGAATGAATTTTTCTTTCGTTAGTTCAGGGTTGTTCCAATAGCCTCTTGCCACTCCATCTCCTGTAATGTATAGCTGTCCCGGTACTCCGATGGGACACAACTTTAAGTTTTTTGTCAACACCAGCACCTTAGTATTAGAAAATGGCTTCCCGATCGGTACCGTGTATTCATATTTTGCATCCGGTTCTACTATATGCAGAAGCTTTCCAATTGTAGTTTCTGTAGGACCATAATGATTTACAACCCTGCAATGAGACCCAGATGAACGGATGTCTTCAATTATTTTTTCCGGCAACGCTTCGCCACCAAAAATCAATAATTTCCCAGGCAACAAAAGATTGACACTTGGGCTAAGTGCTCTCCAATGGGAAGGAACTATTTTAAGACATTCAATTTTATGTTCGTCAAAATACTGTTGCAGCAGCTCTATATTGCTAACGGTTTCCTTGGTAAAGACATGCAATGTGCCTCCGCAAGCAAGCGATGAATAAATGACCGTGTTTCCAAGATCAGTAGCAATGGTTGAAACGAGTCCAAATGAATGACAATTATTTATTCCTGTCTTTTCGAAAAGCCCTGTTATATAATCTACCAGGTTTCTATGTTCGATCATAACGCCCTTGGGCATTCCCGTAGATCCCGAAGTATAAATGACATAAGCCAGGTGGTGAGGAAGTGCTTTTTCGGACAAATTATTTTTTGGACCATCCGGCAATGCATCAATTTCTACCATTGCTATTCCCTCAACGCTGGGAACTTTCTTGCGGCTTTCCTGGCTACAGACAAGAGCTGAAGCTTGTGAATCCTGCAGCATGTAAGTGATTCTTTCCTGTGGAAAATCCATATCAATCGGCACATAAGCACCACCTGCTTTCATGATTCCCAATAAACCCACAATCATGTTGAGACCCCGTTCTATGAATAATGGAACTAGTACATCTTCCT
>JBBSPT010000225.1:0-5082 GCA_038258515.1 Chitinophagales bacterium
AGCTGGTAGCCGGATGGACGACTTTATGATGTAAAGCATAAAAATGACTGACATCAGAAAGAGCATTGCAAACAACTGATGGGCAACGCCAAACCAAACGAGATTATTGCCATAAGGAGATGTGACCACTGTGGCAATTCCAAGGCCTGCTTGTATTAAAATTAAAAGACCGGGAATTATTCTCGTTTTTCTAAACAGGGTTGTTCCGGGAATTCTAAAAGCCTTGTACTGCCATATGAAAACCAATATCAAAATAATATAGGCAAGGTCCCGGTGAATAAATTGAACAGTTATCTTATTATCAATTAAATTTTTCCAGCCCGGAAATAAAACATTTAATTGGTCAGGTATCCATTGTCCGTTAATTGTTGGCCATGTTGGCGCCGATGTTGCCGCGTGTAAACCAGCCATGAAGGCTCCATACACTAACTGCACAGCAAGTATAAAAATAATGATAAAAGTAACCCGTCTCAGGCTATGGCTGACAGTTAACATACCTTTTGATACTGATATGTTTAGCGCAAACCAAAAAGTATAACACAGTAAAACAAGGGCTGCAATAAAGTGTGTCGCCAGTTGTATATGGCCCACAAACATTTTTTCGGGAACCAATCCACTTTGAACCATGATCCACCCAATAGCGCCTTGCATCATTCCAAGAAGGAACAGAATGATTAGTGGAATGATCATGCGCTGCCTGAATTGCTTTGTGATAAGAAAATAGAAAAATCCAAACAAAAAAACCAATCCCATCAGCCTTGCCCAAAGACGATGAAACCATTCCCAAAAAAAAATAAATTTGAAATCGCTCAAAGAGAAGTCTGCATGAATAAAACGAAATTGATCTGTAAGTTTGTATTTATCAAACTCCTGTTGCCATTGAGTATGGTTCATCGGGGGCAATACGCCTGTAATCGGATTCCATTCCGTAATGCTCAGACCCGATTCTGTCAGGCGTGTAATTCCTCCTAACAGAATTTGGATCATCAGCATGATGACTCCAACATATAACCATCTTGACACATTCTTTTCGCGATCCGTTGTTAGCTTTTCCTGCATCATCTCCGGTATTTCTGCTTTTATATTTTCAATTTTCCTGACCTGCGAAGGTAACCTCCAATTGTGTAGAAAACCGGCATCGATTCACGCAGCACATGTTGAAAATTATTAGCTGATAAATTCAAATTGAATTTTACTTTTGAGCAACTGAAATTTGCTTTTACCTTTTTACCATAATAAATTTTGCGAGGCCGGACTCGATGAAGTTGGACGGGGATGCTTCGCCGGGCCCGTATTCGCTGCGGCAGTCATTTTGCCATGCGACTTTTATCATCCTTCTCTAAATGATTCTAAACAACTAACTGCGGAAGAGCGGGAAAGGTTGCGCCCTGTGATCGAGAAAGAAGCTATCGCGTTTGCTGTTGCAAGCGTGAGCAATGAAGAGATAGACAGAATCAATATTCTTCAGGCGTCTTTCAAAGCGATGCATCTTGCTTTGAATAAACTCAAAAATAAGCCTGAAATACTTTTGGTTGATGGCAACAGGTTTAAGCCATACAAAAAAATTTCTCACCATTGCATAATTAAAGGAGATGGAATATACGCGTCCATCGCCGCTGCCAGCGTGCTTGCCAAGACCTACCGGGATGCTCACATGAGAAAATTGCATAAAAAATACAAAATGTATGCATGGCATAGTAACAAAGGTTATGGAACCATAGAACATCGCAGTGCAATTGAAAAACACGGACTGTGTTGTTATCATCGAAAGAGCTTCAATATTTTTGCCGCCCGCCTTTATAAAGATTCTGTTGTAGAATTCTGCAACGAATCGCAGGTTTCATCTTTTTAATTTCCTTCCATTAAACCTGCTATTTATTTCTCTGTCATAGAGCCTGAACAAATTTTTTTAACAATTTAATTTAGAATTTATGAAAGCGAAAATCTTTACCCTAATGGCGTGCCTGTTCTGTGCATTTGCCATCAATGCTGATGCGCAGGCACGCAAAACTCCCCGGCATGAACATCGCCGGATAGCACAAGGCGTAAAAAGCGGAGAACTTACAAAACATGAAACCAAAACCCTCGTCCACCAGAAACGCGAAATACAGCAGGATAAAAAGCTCGCTAAAGGTGACGGCAAGGTGACACGTGCAGAAAGAAAAAGAATAAAGCGTGAGGAAAAAAAAGCCAGTCACAATATTTACAGAAAAAAACACAACGACAAAGACCGTAGTTAATTTGGTTTGGTTTGAGAATAGTGATCAGCTAAACCGTCCTGCAATAGGGCGGTTTTTTGTGCGATGGAAAACTGAGACCTGAAAAATAATTAACTGCCTAAACTGTATTGCAACAGGTAAATAACAATTCCTGAAAAATAACCTATGAGAGCAAGCCAACTTATTTTTTTTAAATACCAAACGAAGGAAATTTGCTCCATTCCCATGGCAGCTATCCCCGCTGCGGAGCCTATTATTAGTGCGCTTCCGCCTGTTCCGGCCGCATAGGCCAAAAACTCCCAGAAAAAATGGTCAGTAGGATACTGGGCCAGGCTGTACATTCCCTGCGCCGCAGCAACTAGCGGAACGTTGTCAATTACAGCAGAAAGCAATCCAAGGCTTGTTACGATGATCGTGTCATTTTTTACTGCGTCAGCGAGCCAATGGGAAAGATATGTCAACTGCCCGGTCGCCTGTAGCGCTCCAATGCTCAAAAGAATTCCGAGAAAAAATAAAATACTTGGAGTATCGATTTTGCGCAGAGCATACACAACAGTCAAGGTGCCTTTGCCTTTATCAGGCGAATCTCTTTGATTGTGAAATATTTCAATAATGATCCACATAAAGCTAAGCCCTAATAATATGGCCATAAACGGAGGCAGCCCTGTCATTGTTTTAAATATTGGCACAAAAATCAGGACGCCGGCTCCTAACAGGAAAACAAACTTTCTTTCAAAAGGAGGCTTTACGGGCAGGTTTGAATCTTTTAAAACAGCCCCTACTTCGCCCTTCAACCTGAATGAAACTATAATCAATGGCACGAGCATACAAGCAAGACTAGGAAGAATTAACCATTTAATTATACTCAACGCGGTAATTTGTCCCCCGATCCAAAGCATGGTGGTGGTAACATCTCCCAGGGGAGACCAGGCACCGCCTGCATTTGCGGCTACGACTGTCATACCGGTAAAAAAAAGGCGTTGTTCTTTGTTTGGAATTAATTTTCTTATGAATGATACTACCACGATGGTGGTAGCAAGATTATCCAAAAGTGCGGACAGAAAAAATGTGACAAGCGCGATAATCCAAAGGAGCTTTAAAGTACTTTTTGTTTTAATTCTGTCTGTGATCTCCTGGAATCCATCATGAGAATCTATCAGCTCGACAATCGTCATGGCGCTCATCAGAAAAAAAAGGATTCCGGCAACTTCCCCTAATTGCTCCATCAACTGTTCGGTGACAAGTTCATGATCATTTTGTCCAATGATATAAATTGTCCAGCAAATAACTCCTGTCAGCAAAGCACTCGCTGCCTTATTCACCTTCAGGCTGTGTTCCAAAGTGATAGCAATATAGCCTACAATGAAAGTGATAATAATTGCAAGAGTCATGTATATAGCTTTAATTAAACTATTTCAGTTAGTCGAACATCGGGTCTGGATAATCATCCTGTGTTCTTTAGATTAAGCTTTATTCGTTGAATATGCCGGGATAAAATATTTTAAATTCTACGAAAAATATAAATGCAACACAATGGTAAAGACATTGTAATGATCTATCACATCCTGGTATCCGTTCAAATATAAAACTACCGCAAGATTTATTTTTAAATTTGCCTGTATTTTATTTTACAAACGTACGAGTCTCAAAGGGTCAAATGGAAATTTATAACATCATCACTTTAATAATAGTACTGGCGGCCATTTTTGGCTACGTGAATTTCAGGTTCATTAAGCTCCCGGGTACAATAGGAATTATGCTCATTTCTGTTGTCGCCTCATTGGTCGTCATCGGCCTGGGCAGAATAAGTTCCCGATTTTTATTGGAAACGACGACAGTGCTAAGTACAATTGATTTTCATACGGCATTGATGAAAGTAATGCTTAGCTTCTTACTGTTTGCCGGTGGCATCCATATCGATGCGAAAAAATTGAAGTCGGAACGGGCTTCTGTCATCACGTTTGCCACCGTCGGCGTTATCATTTCCACCTTTATTGTAGCAACCCTGATGTATGGTGCGATACACCTTTTTGGCCTTTCCGTTAGTTATCTCTATTGCGTTTTATTCGGTGCTTTAATTTCTCCTACCGACCCCATTGCCGCAATGGGCATTTTGAGAAAGGCCAAAATCCCTTCTTCACTCGAAATTAAAATTAGCGGTGAGAGTCTTTTCAACGATGGTGTTGGAGTTGTCACTTTCACAGTTCTTCTCACTATTGCCAACCTGGGAATTGAAAACATTTCTGTATGGGGAATCATCTGGCTGTTCATCAAAGAAGCTGGAGGAGGTTTGATTTTTGGCTACATGCTTGGTTACCTTGGTTTTTGGGCGCTTAGAACGATTGACAATTATATAGTGGAAACAATGGTAACACTCGCCATCGTGATGGGCGGGTACTTTCTCGCAGAGAAGTTGGAGATAAGCGGACCGCTTGCAATGGTAATGGCTGGTATCATCACAGGCAACAAAAGTATGGACCAGGTAGTGAGCGATACTACCCGGGATTATATTGGGAAATTTTGGGAAATGATTGACGAGGTGATGAACGCCATTTTGTTTCTGCTTATTGGTTTTGAAATGCTGATAATTCCCTTTAATATGACCTTGCTGTGGCTAGGGTGTTTAGCGATCCTTATAGTCCTTTTTGGAAGACTTTTGGCAGTATCAATTCCAATCATGTTTTTGGGATACAAGAAGAATCCATTTGACAGAAAAACAATACCTATTCTTACGTGGGGTGGGTTACGCGGTGGTATATCAGTTGCCCTCGCATTGTCACTACCCAAGTATATGTATGGGCAAATGTTCGTATCCATAACCTATGTCGTCGTCATATTCTCAATCGTTGTGCAGGGCCTCACC
>JBBSPT010000226.1:0-5057 GCA_038258515.1 Chitinophagales bacterium
AGGGCATAGAAGATCACACAAAAAAACATCCTGACATTTCGTTGAAAAGAAGGGGGTTGAAAATCTTAATCAGGGGGCAACAGCTCATAAGCAACTGGAAAGCGAAAGATTCCGATTAGCTTGTTCAACCGGTTGATCTGTCGCTCACGTAGCACTCAGAAATTAATCAGTCAAATAAAACTTCATTATTTTGATTGAACAAGCTTGCTCTGTTTTGTATTTACGATCGTAAGCACATCTTCAATTACTTTTCCAACAGATCCATTGGACATTTGAATGTGTAACAAAGCTGCGATGGTTGGCGAGATATCAGTCATATAGGTTTTCTTTGTTACCCGCCCGTGAGGAATACGCCACCCATAAAATATAAGTGGAATATGCGTGTCATAGGTATTCCAGCTACCATGAGTAGTTCCTCTAAGAGAACCCTGGAACCAGCCAGGATCTGGTATCATAATGATGGGCCCGCATCTTTTAGGATTATAGCCATTGATGATCATCGTTTTTATAGGCTCGGGTATCGGCGCCTTTCCTATTTCGTCAATGTCTACTGCAAATGAAACTCCCGGTTGAAATTTGACGAAGTCGATCGTGAATCTTTTTACCGCATCAAAATCAAGATGATTGCTATTGAGCTTCATCATATCATAATTAATGTGGTAATTCATTTCTGAATTGACAAGGTTTTCCACGCCGAATTTTTCCGTAAGCGCCTTGTTCAAGTCTTTCACAATAGAGCCTGCATTGAATATTCCTGCAGGAATATTGTGCTCTTTCATAAAGTCGATTGAATGTGCAGCTCCATGATCTGCAGATAAAAAAATAACATAATTTCCTTTGCCAACTTTGTTGTCAAGGAAGGTAAAGAAAGAAGCAAAGTCTTTATCGAGCCTTAGGTAAACATCTTCCACTTCAATAGAGTTAGGTCCAAACATATGTCCAACATAATCTGTAGAAGCACAATTAATTGTCAGGAAATCTGTGGCCGCACCGCTGCCAAGATTGTATCCATTTACTGCAGCTCTTGCAAAGTCCAGCGTGAGTGTATTTCCAAATGGCGTACTGCGAATGGTTCCTTTGTTCTTCTTCACCAGCTCAGAAATATTGTGAGGAAATACCGACGATGTTTCTCCATGAAACAAACCTTCCCATTTTTCATCGTCTTTAGAGCTTTGCACGTATGACGATAATGGAAGCAATGTATTCCATTCCCCTGCTACCAGTTTTTCAGGATGATTGGCTTTATTAAAATCGTTCACCCATCCAGGTAATTCCTTCATGTAATAAGTACTGGTAATAAAATTTCCAGACTGATCGTCAAACCAAAAAGCTCCATTGGCAGAATGGCCCGCAGGCAAAATAGATGCCCTGTCTTTTAAGGAAACTCCAACCACCTTCGACCTAAAATTAGTCGCCAGTCTTAATTCATCAGTGATCGTGGAAACGAGCAGATTTCGAGGCGACATCCTTCCTGCGCCGGAAGTACTCCCAACAGTTTGTTCAAGGGTATCCTCAGTGCAATACCACTCTCTGCCAGTTACCTGGTCAATCCAATTGTTTCCCACAATGCCGTCGATGGCAGGAACAGAGCCTGTAAAAATAGTAGCATGCCCCACTGCAGTGTAAGAAGGCAAATAGTTAATGAAAGTGTTTTCACAGGTAGTCCCTTCATTCAACAAGCGCTTAAACCCACCCTCACCATATCGTGCAGCGTAACGATATAAATAATCCCACCGCATTTGATCGACTGCGATACCGACCACCAACTTAGGCCTGGATACTTCCTGTGCTTTTGAAAATGAAACACAAAAGAAAAAGGTAAAAAATACGAGGCCTATGGTTTTCCGCGTTTGGAGCATGTGGTTTTGAATTTTATTTTTGAGTATGATCAAAAGTAAGAAATAGAAAGAAAAGGCTATCCAGGATTCAATGAAAGATGGAAACTATTTTATGATTTCTTTTTTTATCTAAAACTTATTTTTAAGTATGAAGAATTACTTACTCCTCATCGGAATATTTGTGTTATTTGTCTTCTTACAGGCCTGTAGCACCTCACGACGCACACGATCGGTAACAACAACAGAAAGAAATTCGAACAATGTTCCCTCTCCTGGCAACCGGATAGAAAATTCTTCCATTCCATCCCGCACCATCCTTACAAAAAATATCAAGGCAGATGCTGTGGTTGATTTTTCAGAAACCCTTGTAGGCGTGCCATACAAATATGGCTCGGCAATAAAAGAAAAAGGATTTGACTGCTCAGGTTTCATAAATTATGTCTTCAATCATTTCAATATTAATGTGCCAAGAGTCTCGAAAGATTTTACAAATGCAGGCACTCCGGTTTCTCTTGCAAAATGTAAAAGAGGTGATCTCATCCTTTTCACCGGCACAGACACGACCGGATGGATTGTAGGACACATGGGCTTTATAACAGAAAACCAAAAGGGTGCAGTTAAGTTTATCCACTCTTCTTCCGGCAAATCTATAGGAGTCATTATTTCAGGACTCAGTAAATATTATGCAACGAGATTCGTGAAGGTGATAAGAGTGTTCAATAATCAATAACCTTCGTCTTCACTAAAATGAAAATGCAAGTTGCTTTGATGAAAAACGTGCAGTATTTTTTGGTGTGTTCACTCTCGTACTTTTAATTGCATACACTGGAGTTTCAATTTTTCTCGATGCGACTATCACCTGTGTTTTTCCTGCATACTTTTTAAATAACGTTTCGACGATATCGGGGCAATTGTTGTTCATCGAAAGATGAGATAGAAACAAGTGACTCAGTGATGCAGAACGATGCTTGACAAAAAGTTCAAGAGCCTGGTCGTTGGAAAGATGACCTCTGCCACCGCTGATACGTTGCTTCAGGAAGTAAGGATACCTGCCATTTTCAAGCATCGTCGCATCATAATTGGCCTCCAGGAAAACCGCATTACATTCTGCGAAATACTTTATAACCTGCTTGCACAATATGCCGATGTCTGTAAAAATCCCAACTTTAATTTCATTAGCGCTGACGACAAAACTACAAGGATCGCAAGCGTCATGCACTTTAGGAAAAGGAATAATAGTCAAAGCCCCGATCTGGACTTCCTCATGCAGTTGGAAATTATGAAGCAAACGTTCTTCGATTTCAAGACCGCTGTGCCGTAGCGTTAGTTCGGTTGCATAAATAGGAAGATCATACTTCTTGCTTAAGACCTCAATTCCTTTTATATGATCCGAGTGTTCGTGAGAAATGAAAACAGCTTTGACCTTTTTGATATTGAGTCCCTGGCGATACATTCGTTTTTCAATTTCCTTACAGGAAATCCCGGCGTCAATTAAGATGGCCTCATTTTCATTGCCTGCATAATAACAATTGCCATTGCTACCGGAATTTAAAGAAGAAACGAATAGTGACATGCGGGGCAAAGAAACAATTTTTGATTTTTACATGGCTAAATTTTTATTCACTTTTTTTATAAATACGTGCATATCAGTCCTGGATAAAAAAGCCGATGACTTCTCTAGTAATCGCATCAACGAATCGACGTAGGTATAAAATAGAAACGAGTCCAGGTTTTGATATCTTTCCGCAGAACAGTTGGTTAGATAAATGATCAAGGTAGAGGAAAAAGAAGCTATTTTTAATTTGTTGGATATTTCAAAGCTGTGCGAGTTAATAATAACCATTCGGTTGATGATGGGAATAACTGAAGAAATAAAATTCTTTGGAGGTTACCAAGTTAATTTTGTTAACCTTGGTTAGATAGGTTGCCTGCATTGAATCTTAAAAAATAAAAAGGCAAATAAATATGAATACAAAAAGATTATTTCTCCCGGGTTTACTGCTCATTTGCGGAAACATACTGTGTGCCCAACAAAATTTTTTAACTAAGACGTTTTCTCTTTCCATTGATGGCAAGGGAAATATCACGAAACTGGAAGTATTGCCTACAGGTAAAAACCTTGTAGCTAAAGATAGTACCGGAGAATTGTTGCAACTGGTAAAAGGTGGAAAGCGATATATATCTGAATCTGCGGTCTTCGCAAAAGATACCATAGCGCTATATTACCCAAATGGACAAATTGCAAAAATCAAAGTCTCATCTAAACAATCCTATCTCCGCTTCGAATTAATTGAAATAACCGGCGATGCCGATGCGGTGATATGGGGGCCTATTAATATTACTCTCGGAGATACCATTGGCAATACGATTGGAGTGGTTCGTTCGCCCGAATATGCCATTGGAATGATTTCACTGAATACAAAAACTACCGGGGGCGAACTGGTCAATGAAGAAGGAGCTGTGTATGAACGCGGCACGACGGCGGTTAAAAAAGAATTCGGTTCATCATTGCAGGCTTTTACTGTCAATCGTTTTCATGATCGAAATATTACCGTTTGGGATAGATGGAAAAACGCTCCCGTGAAAGGAATAACGGAAGGTAAACTGGAAGGCTCTGCCATCGCTGTTTTTGCTGGTAAGCCTTCAGATGTAATCCCTGTTATTTCCGCTATTGAACAATCAGAAGGTTTGCCTCATCTCTTGTGGAAAAAAGAATGGATCAAACAATCGGTATTTCCGGGCCGGCCTTATATGATCACATCATTTTCTGAGGAGACTATTGATACTTTGCTGAGCTACGCCAGCAGGATGGGTTTGGCGGGTGTATATCATGAAGGCCCTTTTACCACCTGGGGCAATTTTGAACTGGATGAAAAGCTATTTCCAAATGGCATAAAAGGCTTTACGGATTGCGTAAATAAGGCGCATGCAATGGGTCTCCGGCTTGGCTTTCACACGCTTTCCAATTTTATTACCACAAACGATGCGTACGTAACCCCTAAACCAAATCCACACCTCGCAACTGCAGGAAGCAGTATCTTGGAGAACGCTATTGACCAGGATGCTACAGTAATAACAGTTCAGTCGCCGGAATATTTTGAAATGCAAAGTGATCTGAACAGTGTTCGCATTGACGATGAAATTATACGTTTCAGAGAAGTCTCTAAAAATGCGCCTTATCAATTGCTGGACTGTGTACGGGGAGCCTTTGGAACAAAA
>JBBSPT010000227.1:0-5051 GCA_038258515.1 Chitinophagales bacterium
AAATGCCCCCGGTACAGTGATGATTTTATAATTATTCATCCCGTACTTTTCTAAAACATCAACACAGCCCTTGAGAAGCTTATCTACAAGTTCTGCATTCCATTCTGTATGAACTATTACAATACAGGCATCCTTTGCGAGGATGCCCGGGTCAAAAGTGAAAAGATTTTCGTTTACAACTGCCATCAATTTATTGCATGAACTTATACTAAAATTCTCCCAGACGGGCAAGATACCTGTCAACTTCAAATGAACGCTGACTCAGCGGATAATCATTCTTTAGCTTTTTAAAAAGATCTATCGCTTCTTTCGATTTTCCGGTTACCTGTGCAAATAACGCTGCCCTGAAAAGGAACTCCGAAGAATTAAAATCATCAGTTTCATCCGCGTTAGCAGCCTTTTTATAATATTCGAGCGCCTGGTCATTTTTGTTTAGTTCTGCGCTTGCGTCGGCAATCATTCCATAGGCCCTCACCTTTATTTGTAGCGCACCGTCTGCATCAAAATCCTTTAAAAACTTAATAGCCTTATCGAATTGTTTTAATTGAAGATAGGATGCACCTGCATAATATTTAGAAAGATTAGCTGCCGCTGTACCACTATAATTATTTATAATCTTTAGTGCACCGGGGTTAACTCCGTCACCATTTAACACCTTAGCTGCTATAAGCGCTCTCCCGGAATCCGAAGGAGCATTACTGAGCTGAGAAAAATATTTTTGGGTAACGAAAACCACATCATTTGCTTTCGTCTCTTTGGGAAGTTTAAACATGTATTTATATACAAGCCATCCTGCAAGGATAATGACTACTGCGGAAGATATGATCATCACCGGCCTGTTATATTCAGTCCAGAAGCCGCGTGCCCGTCTCACTACATCTACTTCGTCTAATTGTACTTTTTTGTCGGTCATCAATTTAAAATGTTATACTTGAAATTCTATTTATATAAAGATAGTTACCAATTGTGTGATGATTATTTAATCGACTATAAAAGGATAGTCTTCTTCAACGTAAACGTCCTTTAAGAGTTCATCATCATCCGGGAGTGGACTTTCTTCTGCAAAATTCACTGCTTCTTCTACTTCAGCCTTTACTCTTTCTTTGATTTTTTCAATCTCCTCATCGGAAATTTCGAACTGCTTTTTCATTGTAGCTAATGTAGTTTCCAGCGGATCCTTCTGTTTGTACTCCTCCATTTCTTCTTTTGACCGGTATTTAGCAGGATCACTCATGCTGTGTCCTTTAAACCGGTAGGTTTTTATCTCAAGTAAAGTAGGACCTCCATTTTCCCTCGCTCTTTTTACAGCCCTTGCTACCCCCTCATGCACGGTTTCAGGCGTCATCCCATCTATTTTATCCCCCGGCATATCGTAAGCATCAGCGAGCTTATAAATGTCGAGCACATTCGAAGTCCGCTCGACAGAAGTTCCCATTGCATAATTATTGTTCTCGCAAATGAAAACAACAGGAAGTTTCCAAAGCATGGCCATATTAAATGTTTCATGAAGGATTCCCTGCCTTGCTGCACCATCTCCGAAAAAACACAGCACCACGTTGTCCGTCCCACGATATCTTTCGGCGAAAGCAAGCCCTGCGCCGGTACCAATTTGAGCACCGACAATTCCGTGTCCGCCAAAAAACTTCACATCAACGCCAAACATATGCATGCTTCCTCCTTTCCCTTTGCTGCAACCCGTTGCCTTTCCATAAAGCTCGGCCATACTTGACTTTGCTGATACACCTTTTGCAATAGCAAGTGCGTGGTCCCTGTAAGCAGTTATGAATAAATCATCCGGAGTGGTAGCTGTCATGCATCCTGCGGCAATTGCCTCCTGGCCAATATACAGATGGCAAAAACCCCGGATTTTTTGCATACCATACATCTGTCCTGCCTTCTCCTCAAAGCGGCGGAGCAACAGCATAAGCTCGTACCAATACAGGTAAGTTTCCTTTGAAAACTTTGTAGCCAATTTTATTATTTTAGGCCGCAAAGATAGGGTAAAAACCAAAAATAAAACCTTCGTGAAATGTGGTCATTCATTCTGCGATACCGGTAACATTTTACATTCTCAAAAATACCGCGTGATACCATTTTTTTCTTGATGAATAGGATAAAAATTGACACAAGACTCCGCATGAATTTGGTTGACAAATGTCTGAAATTAAAAAAACCGGCTAAGACCGGTTTTATTTTTAAAACAATTATTTTAAATATTATGCCTATCGGTTCTGCGCTAAAGCAGCTTCGCCAATCATTTTGTCCAGAACTTTCACTGTCTCATCCACATAAACATCACTACCTATCTTTTTAAGAAACTGTGTGTTTTTTGCAACCTTGTCACTGTCGCCCGCCAACTGAATAGAATCGTTTGCTGTATTAGTCACCTTCAATTCTGCCGGAAGCTTAGTGAGTGTTTCCAGGTTCTTTGAAATCTCTTTCACTTCAGTGAGTTTTTCGCGATACTTTTTGATATTTAAAGGAGTCTCTTTGCTATCGAGCTTATCAAGTTCATTTACATAATTCCTGATGCCTTTAAATTGATCACTTTCATTTATCTGAGTATTTGCAAAATTAATCACTGACTTAAAACTATATCCCGGATCCCAGGTATTATAGTTTGCCTTCGCTATTTCGTCCCAATTCAGTGCATCCGGATTATCTTTTTCACGAAACTTAGCATTTTCATACCTGTCAGGAATAATAATATCAGGCACAACCCCCCGCAACTGGGTTGCTCCGCCATTTATTCTGTAAAATTTTCTAAACGTAAGCTTGATATCGCCCAATCCCTCTGAGGTGCGGGTAAACAAAGGGTTTTCCGACTGAGGATCGAGTGAAATGCTTCTTTGCACAGTGCCCTTTCCATAAGTAGAAGTGCTTCCGATTACGACCCCACGATTGTAATCCTGTATAGCGGCAGCAAAAATTTCCGACGCTGAAGCGCTCAATTCATCAACCATCACAGCAAGTGGTCCTGTGTATAGTACGCCCTTATCCCGGTCAACTAACACATTTGCTTTCTCGTCACGACCTTTAACCTGTACGATCGGACCATCTTTGATAAAAAGCCCGGCCATATCAACAACGTCATTTAGCGAGCCGCCACCATTTCCGCGGAGGTCAATTACAATTCCCTCAACATTTTCTTCCTTAAGCTTTATCACTTCTTTGGCAACATCTGTTGCTGAACGCCTCGCTGCAGGATCGTCGAAATCTGCATAAAACTCCGGAAGAAAAATATAACCGATTTTATGAGGCCCATTAACGATTGCACTCTTAGCAAATGTATCTTCTAAGGAGATTTTATTCCTGATGATCGGAACTACCTTAATACTTCCGTCCGCTTTTTTCAATGTCAACCTTACTTCAGAACCCTTCTCCGAACCACGAATCAATTTAACCGCATCCGTTACACCAAAACCGGTGACATCCACGGGAAGTTCATCTCCCTGCGCAACTTTAATTATTTCATCTTCAGGTTGTATTTCGCCTGACTTCCATGCGGGCCCGCCCGTTATGAGACTTGCGATTTTTATTTTCCCGTCATCTTCCTTTAACTGAGCACCTATTCCAAAAAAGGTACCACTGAGCAGCTCATCGAAACTTCTTTTATCTACCGGAGCGAAATAAGTGGTATGTGGATCCATGCTCGAAGTAATACTATTCACAAAATCACTGAACATATCATCCGGGGTATTGTGATTTTTGATAGTTTGAAAATAACGCCCCATCTGCCTGGAAACGATTTCCCGTGCTTCCCTCTCAAGCGTCGAATCGGCTTTCGCTCCGTCATGTCTGAAAATGGAATCTTTGTCTGCAACGTGTTTATCACGTTCATCCTGCAAATCAACATATCTTCCCAGCACAAGGTATTTAAGTCGTTTCCTTCCATAGTCCATACGCTCGGCAGGCGTCGTTGGGTAGTTTCGTTTTTCGCCATCTAACTGAAGAGTTTCATCTTTAGTAAAGTCAAATGGTTTGGCAAGAATTTGCTTGTAGGAATGGGCTACTTCATCCAGCCGAACGAGGTACAGTTTACTCATAGTAAAAAATGACTCCAGTGGCGCCCCGTGAATTTCATCATCGATCTTTGTTTCGTATTTTTTAAAATCTTCAATATCCTTTTTATAAAAAATATATTTATCAGGATCAAGATCTTCCAAATACTTTTTGAAAACCTCTTTCGAAAATTGGTCATCAATCTTTTTCGGGTCATAATGGCCTTGTTCCAACACAATCCCAACATTGCGAAGAATCCTCTCATACTTATTCCTTGGGTTATCATCTTTTTCCCCCCGGCCCATTACCCCGTATGTAAGAAACAGCCCTCCACAGATAAGGATTAGCAGGATAGGTAAAAATTTTTTGCTCATAATAAAATTCATTAATGGGTTCATAAGTAAAAATAAAAGAAAATAAATTCGACCCTTAAATTTACCTTCTTTAATTAACAAACGTTTTTAAAATGATGGGACGCTTATTTAGCTCCATTATTGCCTGAGCGTGAATAAATTTAGAAGAATTTATCATTCGCTTCGGCATCTTCCGGGCCGCCGGATAGAGAGCTTTGATTAAGTCAGTCTTTTGTCTTATTTTAAAATTATAAAATTTGCCAAACGTTTTTTTCAAATTCAAAAAATTCAAAATAGAGCAGGATAGATGCAGTATGAAAGTTTGCACAGACTCTTGTGTTTTTGGTGCCTGGATAGCCGATAAAATGTCTGGAAACCCAATAGAAAACATTCTTGATATTGGTACCGGAACAGGGCTGCTGAGTCTTATGATCGCTCAAAAATCATCAGGAAAAATTGTTGCAATTGAGTTGGACAAAAACGCAGCGGTGCAAGCGTTCGAAAACTTCCAGGCCTCACCATGGGCCCGCAGAGTTACTGCTGTTCAGGCAGACATAAAAAGGTGGAGTGCCCCTGTTGAATTTGATCTGATTGTTTCAAATCCTCCATTTTTTGATAATCATTTACTGCCCGAAGATTTAGGCAAAATGAATTCGAAACACGGGAGCCAATTGACACTTCCGGATTTAACTAACG
>JBBSPT010000228.1:0-5035 GCA_038258515.1 Chitinophagales bacterium
ACACAGTTTATTCCGGGGTATTCAAACGTGGCAATTTGCGTATATGCGATATTTGATTTCCCTTCTTTCTCAACATAAATTCCCCCGGTAGAACTGAACCGTTCAGGCCATCCGAGATGAAGCATCCATCTTACGGTATCAAACATATGCACACACATGTCTCCCATGATACCGTTCCCATATTCCATAAAAGCTCGCCACCAGCGTACATGAGGCAATCCATCATAAGGGCGCAGTGGTGCAGGTCCAGTCCATTTATTATAGTCAAAAAAATCTGGCACCGGTTCGAGGGGAGGGTTAGCATCATTGCGCATATGGAAATAACAACACATGTCCACGTGGGCTATATTTCCCAAAAGACCGGCATCTACAATATTTTTTTTGGCATCTATCAGGTGAGGGGTGCTCTTACGCTGAGTACCCACCTGCACGACTTTTTTATACTTCCGGGCAGCAGCCACCATCGCTTCCCCTTCCATAACGTCCCTGCTTATGGGCTTTTGCACATACACATGAGCGCCACTTTTTACTGCATCTATCATCTGCAATGCATGCCAGTGATCCGGAGTTCCGACCAGTACAATATCAAAATTATTTTCAGCAAGCATTTTCTGATAATCATTGTAGAGCGCCGGTCGTTTGCCAGACTTCTGTCTCTTGCTTACCATATCACCGGCTTCTGTAAGCTTGTGCTGATCTACATCGCACAGTGCCACTACTTCCACGGGTGATACCTGTATCAACCGAAACAGGTCGCTCTTCCCATACCAACCTGTACCAATCAGTCCGACGCGATAATTTTTATCGGCTTTTAAATTGAAGGGCAAGCCTGATGATTGAAGAGCAGCAAGAGCAAGTGAGGCCGCTCCGCCTTTTAGCAAAGTGCGCCGGCGAATTTTATAAGTGTCCATAATTAATATTTTGAGTGATTGAAGTTATCAAAATTTTCCGTTGACCCACTTCGGGTAAAAATATCCTGGCTAAGCGACTGACTGAAAGAGGATTTTTCTGTTATTTTTTTAAGCAAGCAGTCTGATCAAGAATGAAAGATTGGGAGGCAGAGAAACTTTATGAGAAAAAATATTTCTAATTAATTCTTTGCCAGTCCCGGGTGTGGCAAGCTGCTGTCGAGAAATTCTTTTCTCACCATGTTGGCAGTCTTATGTTCGCCAGTATGGCTCCAGCCTGGCGGCTTGATGAAATACAGCAATTTATTTTTTAGACCCGGCGCTTTATGTACGTCGCGGAACAATGCAACGAACTCTCCAAAATAAGCATCCCAAAAGTTATTAGGATTCATTTTACGGGTGATGCCATATTCCACAGGAATCTCCTTCTTTTCATCAACGTAAGTTCCAAATACCTTATCCCATACATTTAGAAGATTGCAAAAATTGGTATCCATATAAACCGGATTCCGGGCATGATGAACCCGGTGATGCGAAGGCGTAAGCAGAATCTTATTAAGAAATCCAAGTCTTCCGTCCTTCATAATATTCTCGCCCACATGAATAAAAGCCCCCCAGGTGCCATCGATAAACATAATAAAGAAAAGCAATGCAGGGTTCACCCCGAGCAAAATGCATATAGATGTGCGGATGACATCGGCGTATGGAGCCTCCAAAAAAAAGTGCGCATACGTTACCGATAAATTCATAGTCTGCGGCGCATGGTGCGTTGAATGCAGGCACCAGAATAACCTAACCTTGTGAGCGAGATAATGATATACAAAGTGAGAAAGTTCCCAAACTACATATCCATAGATCAGCCAATACCAGGTGAAAGTGGTATTAAAGACGGCATATTTTTCAAGAAGACCAATGCAAAAAGCAATAGCAGCAATTGAAATAAAACGTCCGAGAAAACTATTAAAAATATAAGTGAAGAATTGTACTTTATAATGGATAACGTGAAATCTTTTATAGAGCAATCCACGAATAACTTCGATCAGCAATAGTAAGGGTATTACCGGACCGATCGCGTGTTGCACCCCGTCAAGCGTATGAAGAGAACTGTAATCTCCTGACTGGTACATTTCGATCAGAGATCCTATTCCTAAGAAACTTATGAACTGATCGTAAATCGCGGAAAAGAAGTCTGAAAGCCATGACATGAATGACAATGTTTTGCGGAGATCCTATAACTGAAAAAACCAGTGCACAGAATTCTTATATTTTGAAGATAAGCATTGCGTTCAAAAAAATAAGTTATTTCTATTTTCCTCAATGTAAAAATTTTGTGCCGCTTTCACGCTTCTTCAGTGCAACTTGATGAGTTCAACCCTTCGTCAATAAAAGATATCAATCACGGTCAGGAACCATTTGGTGAGAAAATCGGAGAATAATGAATTCGGCGGGTCTTACTACTGCGAGACCGATTTCAACAATCATCCTTCCCCCGTCAATATCTGCCTGTGTCATGCTTTTCCCAAGTCCAACATTCACAAAAAAAGCTTGTTCTGGTTTAGCGCCTGTCAGAGCTCCGGCTCTCCATTGCATGGTTAGATAATTTTCAATCATCGACTTTACATGATTCCATGTAGAGGAATCGTTGGGATCATAAACAAAAGGCTCAGTTGCCTCCTTGCAGGATTCGCCAACCATGTTGAAATATCGCCGGACCGAAATATATTTCCATTCATTATCATCACCTGCCAGAGTGCGTGCTCCCCAGATGATTGCGGGCCCTCTCCCGGTAAAAGTCCGAATGACGTTTATGTATTTACCATTTGAATCAGGGCCGTTCAATTCTTCCTGGTCCCGTTGCGTGAGCACATACTCAGGGCGGACTACAGCGTCAATGTTTACGTTTGCCGGCGCTTTCCAAACACCCTTGGTTCTATCTGTTTGGGCATAAACTCCAGCGACTGCAGGTGATGCGGGAAGACGCATTTCAATATTTGAAATTGCATCCAATGCTAAATTATAATAGGCTTCATTGGCACTTTTTAGATCCGCCATTGTTCCTGGTAATTCTCCTGCACCACTACTAACAATCTTGACCAGTTTATCTTCAGTATTAAAAGGAATGTTAGTATACAACCTGGGAAAATAGGCTGCGGCATATCGCAAATAGCGGTTATCTAAATCAAGACTGCTCCTAAGCAGTTCCGCGTCTTCCTTCCATACAGAAATATTATTGCTTCGGTGGAAAACAGTCAATATTGTAAAGCGGTCTTCCAATTCAGCGCATTGTTCCATTGCCTTTTTGTACAAAGAATAGTAACCCGAAAAATTTTTCAATTTAATAGCATCGGGAAAAAGCAGCAAGGTCACTTCATCTACTTTTTTTACCATTCGCAGGCCCCTCTTCATATCCGTTACTTTTATAAGAGGCACATCATTATAGTTACCAACCGCTACGATGTAACAGGGGCCGCCGCCATTCAGAAAAAAAAGCTGCAGACTATAATAAAGCAAATATTTTGTGCGTGTCTTTTCATTTAATGTTCCAATAACGGTGAGATCATCTTCCGCCATGTCGAAGGTGATCTCGATTCCCTGTTCAGGAAATGCTTTGCCAAAATGCTTTTCATATTCCTCCAAAGATTCAATCCGAAACGGCTTATTCAAAAGATCTCCCGGTTCGTCAAGAGAGGCTATTTCGGTATACCCAATGAACGCGGGAATAGCTGTAGGCACTGAGCTCACTGACTTTGGGAGTGTCATAGTTTCTTCTATATAAACTTCAGGTGTTGTGTAATCTGGCATAAAAAAATTTAGAAATTGACGAAGGAAAGGGGGATGTTTTAAAATTTACAGTCTCCTGCAATTTACTGCGTGAGTCCCACAAAAATAAATCATAGAAAGACACTGCCTTAATAAGATTATTTTTTTGAGATTATCTAATTATGGCAATTGTTAGAATACGTTCGGTCCATGATCAAATAAAATTAAGTTTGGGTCAAATTAAATTCGATTCCGAACAACAGAGATTCAACGGCTCAGAAGCGCTTCTAAGGAAACGGAACAATAGTTGTGAATGTGCCAGAGAGTTTCATCTGAATTATTTCACATCAATAAAAAAATCTACAATGAATTACAGAAATTTTGGAAAAACCGGATGGCAGGTAAGCGAAGTTGGATACGGCATGTGGGGAATGGCCGGCTGGACCGGGACCGACAGTGATGAGGTGGATCGTGCGCTGGATAAATCAGTCGAAATGGGCTGCAACTTTTTTGATACTGCCTGGGCCTATGGTTCAGGGCGCAGCGAAGAAATTCTGAATGCACTTTTGAAAAGACATGCCAACAGGAAACTTTACGTTGCCACAAAGATTCCACCCAAGAATCGTAAATGGCCATCTAAGCCTGAATACGCATTAAAGGACGTTTTTCCGGCCCAGTACATTATTGAATACACTGAGAAAAGTCTCAAAAACCTGGGAATCGAAAGCATAGACTTACAACAATTTCATGTGTGGGAAGACGCCTGGGCAGAAAACGACGAATGGAAAGAAGCCATCAGCCAGCTTACTGACCAGGGGAAAGTAAAGGCATGGGGAATCAGTATCAATCGATGGGAACCGAACAATAGTCTTCAAACGTTGAAAACCGGTTTGATAGATGCAGTGCAGGTGATCTACAACATTTTTGACCAGGCACCGGAAGATCAACTTTTTCCACTGTGCAAAGAAATGAATATCGGGGTGATCGCGAGGGTGCCTTTCGATGAAGGCACACTTACGGGAACGATGACCAAAGAAACGACATTCCCAAAAGATGACTGGCGCTCGACTTACTTCGTACCTGAAAACCTCAACTCAAGTATTGATCATGTAGATAAGCTGAAGGCTTTATTGCCGCAAGGACTGAGTTTACCTGAAATGGCCCTTCGTTTTATCCTCAGCAATCCGGCAGTCTCCACCACGATACCGGGTATGAGAAGCCGCAATCATGTGGAAGCTAATATGTCCGCGGGAGATGGGAAAAGTCTGTCAGAAAATTTGCTTGCCGAATTAAAAAAACATCGTTGGGACCGCGACCCGACTGAATGGTCTCAATAGGTTTGTTCAAGGAAATTTATTTGAGAGAAT
>JBBSPT010000229.1:0-5034 GCA_038258515.1 Chitinophagales bacterium
AATTCATCTATTACCTGGGCGGCATAGACAACTGGCTTATGTTTGGCAGCAATACAAAAACTGAAAACGGCAAGCAAACGTACCGTTATTTTAATCCTAATAACAAGCCAGATCCCGACGCAGACTATGCTTTTCAATCTTTAGCAGTAAACCTTAGGGGATTTATTCAAAATGCAGCCAATGGGAATAATTCCACAGTCATCAACAGCGAATTCAGGTTGCCGGTATTTTCAACATTTTTTAGCAAGCCTATCAACAATGCATTCATCAGGAATTTTCAACTTGTACAATTTATTGATTTAGGATCCGCATGGAACGGGGCCTATGACAAAATCGGACGCCCAACTTTAGTTTATGTCGATCCGGCGAATCCCACAGTGCAGGTACAAATAAAAGCTCCCGGAATTGGACCATTTTTAGGTGGCTATGGGTTTGGAGCGAGAACCACACTGCTTGGGTATTTTCTGAAAGTAGACGCAGGCTGGCCGATGAATGGATTGTTCAGGGGAAAGCCAATTTATTATTTCAGCATGGGTCTTGATTTTTAATATCGTTTCCAACTCAATAATTATTAACGTGGTCCTGCTTTTCCTGGCTGTTCGATAATAAATTGCGGCCGGAAAAATAATTTGTGTTATAACGAGAGTAAGTAAAGTCACAAATTGAAAACTGCTTCAATGAAAATAAATAAGGGAGCGTTCGGCCTTATCGTTACTTGCCTGGTTCAATTCGTTCTCTTTCCAGCCAATCTTTTTTCCCAGCAGACCGGGCTTTCGGCAATTGAGCAATCTATATTGAACGACCCGCAAAGTTTTTACTATGTCAATTTTAAAAACTATCCTTCTGCTGATGCGTCACTCCCGGTGGGCATCTTCGATTCAGGAACCGGAGGACTTGCAATTCTAAACACGATATTAAATTATGATGGACACAACAATGCTACTTTTCAAACCGGCGGAGACAGTATAGCCGACTTTGAAAGAGAACAATTTATTTTTTTAGCTGACCAGGCAAATATGCCGTATGGAAATTATTACAGTGCCGATAAAACAGATTTACTGGTTGAACATGTTTTGAAAGATGCCCAGTTTCTTTTATCCGATAAATATTATTTGAATGGATCAGAAATAAAAATCCAGCGCGATAAGACACCTGTCAAGGCAATTGTGATTGCGTGCAATACTGCCACTGCGTATGCAAAGGAAGAGATTGAAAATTTTTTGATCAAAACCGGTATTGAGCTAAAAGTAATTGGCGTAATCGATGCCGGTGCAAAGGGCACTTTAGCCGTATTTGGAAAAAATGAAAATGGCTCTATCGGCGTGATGGCTACAGTAGGAACAATAGCTTCGAAGGGTTATGAGAATACAATCATTGCATTAAAAAATAGCCAGGGATATACAGGGAATCTCAGAATTTTTAACCAGGGCGGATATGGCCTGGCCGAATCCATTGACGGAGTTCCTGATTTTATTGACGTTAAGGCTGCTGCACCCAGGAAGGATTATAGAGGGCCCGCCTTCAATGGTGATCAATTTGAAATCGACAGAACTTTGCTTGACATTTACGACTTTGATTTCGATCATAACAAAATGCTTTGCGATAGCAAAAACACGGATGATTGCGAAATATTGCAAATAAATTCTGCCGACAATTACCTGCGTTATCACATAGTTTCTTTGATGGAAAAAATAAGAAAGAATAAAGATGCGCCACCGTTGAAGGCCATCGTCTTAGGTTGTACCCACTATCCATATTTGTTAGACAATATTCGCGGAATTCTAAAGAACTTATATGATTACAAAAAGAATGGCTCCTTTATATATCGTACCCTGATGGCTGCCGATATCAAAATTATAGATCCTGCAGAGAACGTTGCCATTGAGCTTTACGACCATCTTAAAAAACGAGCTTTATTTAATAGGAAATCCGGGAACAATGTGGAAAGCGAATTTTATATCAGCGTACCGAATCTTACAAACCCAAATACCAGGTTAGATCAGCAGGGCGGCTTTACGCATGAATATAAGTATGGGAGGGAAGCCGGGAATGTCCAGGAATACATCAAGGTCGTTCCTTTTTCTAAAAGCAACATTCCTGCTGAAACGATTGAGAGATTGCGAACGGTGATCCCCACAACATTTGAATTGATAAAATCATTCGAACGTTCAAATGAAAAAATGAAGTCTTTGCCCGCATCGGCTAAAATCACAGAATAAAATAATTATCAACATCCTGTTGAGTTCCACAAAGAATGGATTTTTTAATATTTCCTGGCAAGAACGATCGTGTTTTTGAATTGTTTTTTCTTGCCGTCGGTATTAAATATCTCGGTGTAAACAATGTAAATTCCCTGTGGCAATCTGCGATTTTTGTCATCTAATCCATCCCAACGAAAATAGCCATTAGTTCCACTTAAAGCATTTCGCTGCAGGTATCGTACCGGTCTCCCCGTACCATCAAATATCGTGATGTTGGCGACATAACCTGGCGAGGGGAAATTATAGTTGATCGATGTAAAATCATCGATGCCGTCATTGTCAGGTGAAAAAATTTCAGGAGTGACAGTTATCGCTTCCTGTAATATTTCGTCCATTCTATACTGAGAATTTTTATATCCTGGTGTACCGAATCCTGCAGAAGTAGCGGCAGAATGAAAATTCGAATTGACCGACGCTCCATCATAATCGATGCGTTCAAGAGAAACGCCTTCTGTATTTGAAATCAATGGGAAGTGCCATCCATCACTGTAAGCAACTTCATCAACAATATCGCCTTGCTTGTTTAGCAAAATTACATCTCCTCTGTCATCAGGGTAAGTAGGCATATTCTTGATAGATATAAACGCGTCAGGATTTTTTGTTAAGTATTGGAGTTTTACTGCAGCGGGGTCAGAAGTAAGTGCCATATAATCTCCCGGAAACAATAAAATATTTTCGGCACTGATCTTTTGAATGTTGCTGATTTCATTTGCGCTATTTCTATTCGCGAGATAGGCCTGGCTCAAATCAATAATTTTTTTGGAGCGGTTATATAGTTCCACATAATCAACTCCGTTAGGCTTTGGATTAAAAAGAATTTCGTTGACTACAACATCCAGGCTTTTCGCATCCTGGGCCAGTCCGAACCGTGTATCTGTTTTCACATTACTGACATTTCCCACACAGTCTGTAATGCCCAACGCGTTAATCGAATATACCGTCCCAATGTTTATCGGTTTGCTCAATTTGATATTCACTTTACTGAATAATGGCGCAACAGGTTCGGCATTTAATATCACAATGCCCTGGTCAATTGTGAAATGATTTATGGCTGAACCATTCAGGCTATCCAAAGCTTCATCGAACACGAGTATAACTGTAGTGTCGCTTGTGCAATAGGCTCTGACGAGTTTCGGCGCTTTACTATCGGGGTTATTTCCCGCATTGGAATTAATTGATCCGGGAGTTCCGCCCTTTGTATTGGTACTGGATTTCCAGTTATCCCTACCGCTGCATGGATTTTGAGTATCGATCATTTCCAGGCTCCATCCCCCATTCTTTTTCAAGTCATTTTGGTACCACGCAGCAGAATATTGCACAGCGTGTATCGTTTTTCCCTCAGCAGAATATAGTGAAACCAGGCCGACATCATCGTTCAACGAAGGAAAACTGGTGACGCTCAATGCAGGGCCAAAAGCTTGTAGATCTGGTAGTGAAGACGATGAACATATGATTAGAAAACTATCAGGTTTTAATAAATAATCAGGCATAGGTCCCGATAGTCCCGCGGTTGAGCCCAGTTTCCAGCCTTTAAGATTTATGTTGAATAAAGAATTGTTTTTAAGTTCGATCCATTCCTTGTCAGGCAATAAAACCTCCGGAGTTGGGTCCACCATCAATTCATCCACAACCACGTCGAATTGTTGAGCAGCGTGATAACTAAACGATTTGAGTGCATCATTCATAACGTTTCCCTGAAGGTCACTCACGCCACTTGTCAAAAGTGTATATGAGAAATCGCTGGCGAAGGAAGTTGCAAATGTGATATGAACCAAAGCAGCGCTTGTCGCATCCATAACCGCCGTTAGTGGGTTTGCGAGGCTGTTGTCAGCAAAGTAATTTGTCGGAAGTTCCGCGCTTGTTTTATCGAGAGATTCATCGAATAGAAGATCAACCGAATTAGAAGAAATTGTTGTTATTGAAATGATCGATGGCGGAATAGTATCGGGTATAAATGTTTTGATTTCGATGTCATCAAAAAAATGTTTTTGGAAAAATGCAGTGGTACTCTGTTTAATTAGAAATCCAAAAAAAGCTGATATGGTGTAGGTTGCATCAATTACTGTTCCTTCGGACACAAAAGAATTTCCTGCACCAGTTAAATCCCTGAACACTTCCCACATGTTGTTGGCATCTCTCGTTACTTTAATTTTTAAAGTATTATTGCTCTTGTTCAAAATTCCATCTGTACCATCAATAATTTTAGTTGAGATTCCTGACCCATCTAAACGATACAAACTTATTTCATCATCCGTATTTCCTATGCGAAGAAAATATCCGTTGTTACCAGGTGTCGCAAAATTGCTTTCAGAAGAAACAAGATAAACGTCCACATAATTCGCCGAGGAAGGATTGAATTGTAGCGCTACATACATTTCCCATTCGACCTCCTGTGCAAGTGTGTTTGGTGTGCTTAACATGAAATTGCTGTTAGCAATTACATTGTTACTTTGAAGTTGCAAGGCTGAATTTACGATAAAATCAGTGGTATTGCCAGCCCACGCTGGGTCATTCAAAAAATCTCCATCGTCAAAACTCTCTTTTAGCTGAGCATTTGCACCAGGTAAGAACGACGTTAAAAGTAATAAATAGGACCACAGGATTTTTCCCATAATCAGTAGCTTTGCGGTTACAATATACTTACTTTATATAACTGCATTTAAAAGAAAAAATAAATAAAACAACATAAAAATGAGAATTGCAATTGTAGGCGTCACCGGCCTCGGAGGCACTAAAATGCTGCAGGTATTGGAAGAACGAAATTTTCCTGTTA
>JBBSPT010000230.1:0-5008 GCA_038258515.1 Chitinophagales bacterium
GAGGTTTTGTCGCACATATAGTCTTTATGATCCACCTTACTGTTTAGCAATTCCATTTGCACGATGATTCCATTTTTTTCTGCCAGGGGAATAAATTTTTGTAACACTTCTGTACAATTCTTCAAGCCTGTCTCATCATCCATTCCATTTCGGCTTCCACTGAAGCAGATCACGTTTTTATATCCGGCTTTTGCCGCCAGTGGAATCACTTCTGTAAAGTCTTTGATCAGCACATCGTGGTTTGCAGGATCATTCCATCCCTTTGTTAAACTGTTTGCACCGGCGGTGTAGCACATGGAACTGAAAATTCCATACTTCTGAAGTGTAGGCCAGTCAGCCGGGCCAACGAGATCGATCGCGCTGAAACCAATATGTTTTACGGCCTTGCAAAGTTCTTCTACTGTCAGAAAATTGTATGTCCACCTGCAGACAGAATGATTGATGTTTCCTTTCAACTTAATTTTTTTTTCACGTTGATAATTCGAGGCATAAGAAATAGTAGGTGCCATAATAACCGCGGAGGTTCCTAAAGCAATATTTTTTAAAACGTTTCTTCTTGTTGTTGACATGATGTTGTTATTAAGAGAGTAAACTTCCTTCAAGACCTGTTTCAAGTTCTGAAGGTGTTAAAGATTTTCTATTTTGATCTTTGAAGAGAAGTAAGAATAAGATTACTACAACTACCGCAATTCCTGCAGGAATTAACCAAATCGATTTCCAGTCATGCCCATCTGAAGTCACATAGGCATCTACGATTGGCCCGGAGACCAGTGAACCAATCAACATTCCTACGCCATAGGTCGCAAGTGTTATTAATCCTTGTGCCGCGCTTTTGAATTTTTCTCCTGCCAGTTTATCAGTGTATATCTGTCCCGTCACAAAGAAGAAATCATAACACAACCCGTGCAATACAATTCCCACGATCAACATCCAATACCCTGCATCAATATTTCCATAGGCAAAGCAAACGTAACGAATTCCCCAGGCAAGCATTCCTATAGCCAGCATTTTTTTTACTCCTAATCTTATAAATAAAAACGGCATCAACAGCATAAACAATAATTCGGAAACCTGGCCCAGTGATTGAATACCAGCAGTCGCTTCCATACCTTTTTCATTCAAAAACAAATTAGTGAAATTGTAATAAAATGAAAGGGGAATAGAGATGGCAATAGATGCCAGGAAGAAAATTAAATAAGACCTGCTTTTAAGAAGTTTTAATGCATCAAGTCCAAGTATCTCACCAATCGAACTCTTAACACCTTTCTTTAACGGAGGTGTAGAAGGAAGTGTGAAACTGAAAAGTCCCATTAAAATGGAACAAACCGCTGCCATCGAAAAAGTGTTTGCAAGCGCCCCTTCGTTTCCGGGTTTATCCCAGCCGATAACGCTTATGGTGACACCCGCAACTATCCATCCAATAGTGCCAAGTACTCTGATATATGGAAATTCTTTACTAGGGTCGTCCATCTGCCGGAAAGAAATTGAATTCACAAGAGCGAGCGTAGGCATGAAAAGTATCATGTACACAAAAAGAAATGGAAAAAATAGATTGAAGTTCTCTGCGGTTGATGCAAACCATAATAGAATCCCCCCGGCAATGTGAAGAACGGCCAGGATTTTCTGAGCCGAAAAAAACCTATCAGCGATTAAGCCGATTATGAAAGGAGCAACAATAGCTCCCGTTGATTGTGTTAAATATGCGAGGCTGATTTGAGTGCCACTGGCCTGAAGTTGCTTGCCTAAGAAAGTACCCATTGTAACGAACCAGGCTCCCCAGATAAAAAAGTTCAAGAACATCATCGTGGATAGCTGCAATCGAGTCGTAAACTTCATCCCAAAAATGTATCGATTTTAGAAAGTGTGTAAAGTACTATTTTTAGGACAAGGTATTCTATTAAGTTGTAAAAAAGTGTTTAGGATTTGAGAATTTTATATCAGTAAATCATCGCTTTATGCTTCTCACTTTTTTGACAGTAAATATTTTTTGTAATACCTTCATTTTTTTCTTTCCTTAAAAAAAAATTACATGAGAAAATTAAGAATGGGAATGGTGGGAGGCGGCAAGGACGCTTTTATCGGTGCTATTCATCGGATAGCAGCAAACATGGATGGATTAATAGAATTGACATCCGGCGTTTTCAGCATTAACCCCGAAATCGCAAAAGATTCTGCTGAATCATTGTTCATTCCTGAGGAAAGAACTTATTACAGTTATGAAGAAATGATCAAAAAGGAAAGTGAATTTCCTGAAGACAAGCGAATCGATTTTGTTACAATCGTGACTCCTAACTTTGCTCACTTTGGTCCCGCGATGATGGCGTTGGAAAATGGGTTTAATGTAGTGGTGGAAAAGCCTATGACTTTTTCCCTGGATGAAGCCAAACAGTTAGAAAAAAAAGTTGCTGAGACCGGTCTCGTTCTTTGTTTAACCCATACCTATTCCGGCTATCCAATGGTAAAGCAGGCAAAAGCAATGATCAGCAATGGAGAGCTGGGGAAAATCCGGAAGATCGTGGTGGAATATCCACAGGGATGGCTGAGTAAACTTACGGAGCGCGAAGGAAATGCGCAGGCAGCATGGAGAACAGATCCGAAAAAGTCTGGTAAGGCAGGAGCGATGGGCGATATCGGAACCCATGCTGCTCATCTCGCTGAATATATATCAGGACTAAAAATTACAAAACTGTGTGCTGATCTTAATATTATGGTCGAGGGCCGCGCCCTTGATGATGACGGAAATGTTTTGTTGAAGTTTGACAATGGCGCTGCAGGTGTGTTGATTGCGTCACAGGTCGCAGCCGGTGAGGAGAATGCTTTAAAAATAAGATTGTACGGAGAAAAAGGAGGCGTGGAATGGGAGCAACATGAGCCAAATAGCTTGATTGTTCGCTGGCTGGATAAGCCAATGCAGATACTTAGAGCCGGTGCAAATTATGCAGGGCATTTAAGCAGCTTTGCCATAAAAAACTGCCGTACTCCGGGCGGTCACCCTGAAGGGTATTTGGAGGCCTTCGGAAATATTTACCACAATTTTGCCCAAACCCTAATGGCAAAAATGGAAGGGAAAAAACCCACAAAAGAAATGCTTGATTTTCCCGGAGTGGAAGATGGAGTCCGCGGAATGGCATTTATAGATAACGTGGTAAAATCCGGTGAATCAAAAGAGAAATGGACTGATTTCACCGTTTAGCAACACGTAAAATTTTATTGAATTACGGCCCGATCATCCCAAACTTGGAGCATTGATATTCAATAAAATTTTGCTTCGCCACATATCGGCACAGCTCTTGAGAATAAAAAATATGAATAAAGCTTATTCAATCGAAAATCAAAGATGAAGACAATCAAAGGTCCCGCCATTTTTCTTGCGCAATTTATTCAGGATGCGCCTCCTTTCAACAATTTAAAAGACTTATGTGATTGGGCCGCTTCGCTCGGTTTCGTTGGTGTTCAAATTCCTACATGGGATGCAAGAATGATTGATCTGAAAAAAGCGGCGCAAAGCAAAGGTTATGCGCAGGAGATCAAAGGCATCGTAAATGAAACTGGTTTGGAAATTACAGAACTCTCAACGCATTTGCAAGGGCAACTGGTCGCCGTAAATCCAGCATATGATAAGCTCTTTGATGGCTTTGCTCCTCCTGAATTTCGCAACAATCCAAAAGCAAGAACGAAATGGGCGGTGCAACAATTGAAGTATGCAGCAAAGGCTTCCGAGAATCTGGGCCTCAAAGCCCATCCGACTTTTAGCGGAGCATTGCTCTGGCACACTGTTTATCCGTGGCCACAGCGTCCTGCAGGTCTCGTAGAAGAAGGTTTTAAAGAACTGGCTAAACGCTGGCTTCCGATCTTAAACACCTTTGATGAATGCGGCGTAGATGTTTGTTATGAAATACATCCCGGCGAAGATCTGCACGACGGTGTTAGTTATGAAATGTTCCTGGAAAAAGTAGAGAACCATCCCAGGGCCTGCCTTCTTTATGACCCCTCCCACTTTGTGTTACAATGCCTTAATTATTTAGAGTATATTGATATTTACCATGAAAGAATAAAAGCTTTTCATGTAAAGGATGCAGAGTTTAATCCTACCGGGAGACAGGGAGTTTATGGTGGCTATCAATCATGGATTGACAGGGCCGGACGTTTCCGTTCACTCGGAGATGGGCAGGTTGATTTTAAGTCCGTCTTCAGCAAGCTTTCTGCCTACGATTACGATGGCTGGGCGGTGCTGGAATGGGAATGCTGTTTGAAAAATTCTGCTGATGGCGCGAAAGAGGGAGCTGAATTCATAAAAGATCACATTATTAAAGTTACAGATCACGCCTTTGATGATTTTGCCGCCACCGGCAAAGACGATAAATTCAATCGATCAATATTAGGGATTTAAATAAATTTTTATTTGTTAACGAAATCAATGAATATTTGTGTATGAAAAAATCAATCTTAATCTTATCATCAGTGATATTCCTCATGAGCTGTGGAGGAAATGGCGATGATACTACAGACACAACCGCAACCGATACAGCTTCAGCGATGGCTCCTGAAGCGCCTGCAGAAACAGCGAATGCTGACGTGCAAAAAGGTCTCGACCTCGTTGCAAAAAGCGATTGCTTTACCTGCCACAAATTGAATGAAACAGCGATCGGACCTTCTTATGCGGCAGTTGCCAGCAAGTACAGCACCATAGATAAGCAAGTTGCAACTGACTCCATCGTAGGCCAGATCTTACATGGAGGATCAGGAAAATGGGGAACAGTTCCTATGCCTGCGCATCCTGCTGTTACCCACGATGAAGCTACTGCCATGGCGGCATATGTGCTTTCAATCAAAAGCGAGTAATGATTAAAATTATCGGTCTTTGTCTCTTGGTTGGAATAGTGCAAAGCTGTTCCACCACTAAGGTGAACAATATGTCTTCAGTGGACAATACGCTATCGACATCTGAAAAAAATAATGGATGGGAACTGTTATTTGATGGGAAGTCATTGGATAAATGGCATACCTA
>JBBSPT010000231.1:0-4985 GCA_038258515.1 Chitinophagales bacterium
GGTACGTAGATAGAAATTCACCAGCCGTTAGTACATAATGTATTCTATCGGCATAGATTTCCACCTACACATGAGCCGTGCTGCATATCTTCACCAGTAGGGAAAAAAATCAGGACGATATGGCCGTAAAGCCCTCCAACCTAACGGAAAATTTTTCGTGATGCCGTGTTTTTATTATTGGAGCAAAAAATCAATTGTACGAAACAGAATATTAAAATAAAAAGAGCAGGCTGTTACCAACAACCTGCTCTTTATCTTTTGCGAAAAATATATTAATCGTAGCTCACTTTCAAAACTGAACCATCGCCCAGACAAGTTACCAACCAGGTATGGCTGTTTACCTGCTTGATTCCGGTAGGTTGATTGAGTCCATCAGCCAGTACCTTAATTGACGATCCGTTTGCCCATACCAGCGATCCAGTATTGGCAGCAAAGCCGGTTGCTGGACTAAATGAAGAAGCATACTGAACAAAAACAGGATTGCCATAACTTCCCTGGTCCTGGTCTGTAAGCATAGTAAATCCTTGCTGGTAAACAGAGACGTTTCCGCTCAATGAAACTTTATAAATAACTGCCTGTCCTGCAACGAATGGAAATCCGGTTAACGTTGTTACCAGAAAATCCCTTCCGTCATAGCGGATGGAAGTAGGCACAGCTTGCACGGTTGGGCCGCCTAAGCCCGGGAAAGCTGGATTAGGAATAGCAGGAAATTCGGCAATAACGGAATAATTGTTTGCACTCTTCCGGTGTACAATCGCATTGGCTCCTGCATCAGTAATGTACAAATCTCCATCCGGCCCTTTCGTAAGATTGTAAGGATGTGAATCGTTATCCGGGTTATTTGGCGAGGGGATGTGTGAAATAACTCCGGCAATATCTTCATGGGGAAGCGTCTTTGCATCAATCGGTTTATCTCCTGCCCTGAAACGGGAAATATCTGCCCTGTACAGGTAGTCTCCTGATAAAACATACAATATTCCTCCATCCCTCATGATATGCCCTGTTCCCTGCGTTTCGTTGGAAACTACATTGGCATAAGAAGACAGGTTGATGATTGCATCGTATTTTTTTCCATTGGGAGTTATCACTAATACTTTTCCATTGTCATTGTGAGTATTCCCTTTCGCATCAGGCATGGAGGTCCCAGTCTCTGTTACCCAAACGTTTCCACTTCGGTCTGTCTCAATCCCTATCGGGCCTGCCAGCCCGGAAGCTAATGTGGTGACAGAAAGTACAGGGGTGTCATGACCTTTTCTGCAACCGCCAAACACCAGTAAAAGCCCTACGCAGACTACAAGCCAGCTAAGTTTCGTGCCAGCCTGATTTTTTGTTGAATTTTTCATTTGTAAAATTTTTGTTTGATAAATAAAAAGCATCTGTGTTTTGGGTACAGCTTTTAGGAAATGTGTTTGATAGGATATAAGATCATCCAGGCAGAAATCACAGGAGGTTGCAAATAGTTGTTGCAAACCTATACGGAGGGCTATTAGCGGATGCAAATTAAATCAATCTAATATTATTTGGCAGCCTTTTATTTGCCGCTCATTAAAACATTATTGAATTAGCGTAGTGCCCGGAGCTATAACTTTACCGGGTGAAACAGGATTGGCGGGACAAGCTTGCTGGTATGTCAACTTTGCGATGCAGACCCTCTTGTTAAGAGATTGCCGGAAAATAAAAATCTAAACTCAAATAATTATGTGGTGGACCTATGCCTTACTTTCTGCATTCTTTGCAGCTCTCACAGCCATCTTTGCTAAGGTGGGGATAAAGGGAGTGGATACCGACCTGGCTACAGCTATCAGAACGGTTGTGATTTTAATCGTTGCCTGGGGAATTGCTTTTTTCAGGGGAGGGGCAAGTACAATTCAATCTCTCTCCAAACAGAATATAATTTTTCTTTGTCTGTCAGGACTTGCCACCGGCCTCTCGTGGATATTTTATTTCAAGGCTTTACAATTAGGAAAAGTTTCCCAGGTGGCTCCCGTAGATAAAATGAGTGTAGCCATTGCGATTATTTTAGCTGTTATATTTTTGGGCGAGCCGCTCGCCTGGAAAACCGCGATTGGTGCACTGTTAATTATTGGAGGTACCTTGGTTTTGATATTTTAATCGCATTGAAATCTAAAATGCATTTGTGTTTCATTATCTCGCAAAGCTTTGTTTTATTTCAAAAACACCCGACGAACTGTTAGTTTTTCCAATGAAAGCGATGCACTGTGCATAGAAACCAAGCCCGGTATTTATTTTATTTTTTTGTGTGATTTTGTCCAAAGGTTTTTGTCGCAGTGAAACACAACGATAAAAAAGAAACTTATAAGAAGTTGTTGCAACCGTAGACTAACAATAAACTTTTCCCATTCAATAACCCGCCGCCATCCCGTCTTTGCGGGGATCAGAAGCGCCATGATATACTTTTTGTTTTGCATCAAACTGGATACACTGATAGCCACCAAATAACCCGGGAGTACCTGATGCAACTTTATGGCCCATATCTAATAATCTGCGTGTGGTTTCAAAAGAAAATCCTGATTCAAGATAAATCGTGCCAACGCCATCTCTTTCTTTTCCTTCAGGTTCAGAAGAACCCTGGTGATCTATTCTCGGCGCATCACCCGCTTCCTGTATGTTCATACCAAAATCAATCATATTCATCAGTATCTCCACCTGCCCTTCCGGTTGAAAACCACCGCCCATTACACCAAAGCTCATGTAGGGCAAATCATCTTTTGTAACGAAGGCAGGTATGATGGTATGAAACGGGCGCTTATGTGGAGCATACGTATTATTCTGTCCTTCTTTTAGTGAGAATAAATTACCGCGATTTTGCAAAAAGAATCCGAGACCATCCGGCACCATCCCTGAACCAAAAGCTGCAAAATTGCTTTGGATCAGTGACACCATATTTCCTTCACCATCTGCAACCGTAAGGTAAACGGTTTCCCCTCCTTTCAAAGCTGCATCATCACCCGCACTTACATTGACGGATGCTTTTTGCATATCAATCAATTTTGCTCTTTCTGTTCCATACCTTTTTGAGATAAGTGCGTCCACAGGAATTTTTACAAAATCAGGATCAGCATAATATTTAGCACGGTCTTCGTATGCCAGTTTTTTTGCTTCTGTAAAAAGATGAATGTGCTCCGCGCTTCCAAATTCCATTTTACTAAAATCAAATGTTTCCAACATGTTCAGCATTTGCAATACCGTAATACCTTGTCCGTTTGGCGGCAACTCCCACACACGATAGCCGCGGTATGTCGTTGATACAGGCTCTACCCAATTTGAAGTATGCTCAGCGAGATCTCTGTAAGAAAGATAGCCTCCATTCTTTTTCATGAAAGCATCAATCGTTTTTGCGATGTCTCCTTTATAAAAAACATCTCGTCCTCCACTTGCTATTTTTTGAAGTGTATTTGCTAACTGTGGATTTTTAAAAACATCACCTCTTTTTGGCGCTGAGCCACCGGGCATAAAAACCTGTCGCACATTTGGATTGTTTCCATACAAATCCTTTAAGTGTGCAAACACGAGAGCTGCCTCATCGGCAAAAGGAAACCCGTTGCGTGCATAGCTGATTGCATTGGAAAGAATTTCAGTCATGGGTAATTTTCCAAATTTGTCATGCAACTGAAACCATCCATCCACACAGCCAGGAACCGAAACAGGTAACGGTCCACTCAATGGAATAAATTCTTTGTCGTTTTGTTTTAAGATATCAAGCGTGAGATTATATGGCGATCTGCCTGATGCATTTAAACCATATAATTTTTTTGTTTTGGCATCATACACAATAGCAAAAAGATCACCGCCTATGCCATTCATTTCAGGATCAGTAACACCCAGCACTGCATTGGCGGCTATCGCAGCATCGACGGCGGTGCCGCCTTTCTTCAAGATGTCGATTGCAGCCTGTGTTGCAAGCGGCTGACTTGTGCATGCCATTCCATGCTGCGCCATGACAACTGAACGGGTTGCAAAACTTCTTCCGGCCATGCGATCCTGCGCATCCGATTGAAAAGCGCATATTATGAAACAGAAGAAAATAAATGAAACAAAAAGTAGACGCTTTTTCATGAGTTTGTTTTTGAATGAATAATCTTCTGCTAAATAGTGATGAAAATAAAACTTTTAAAGGCCGGAGTCAAACAAACTTTTGAATGCCGGGGACTTCGTCTCAGCCGAGTCTCCCCTTAGGGGACTCGGCGTTTGGCAACAATTATCTCGATCTGGGTTTGCTCAAATCGATATCCATCATCTGCATAATATCATCTACTTCAAAAATTCCCTGAACTCCGGCACAATAGAAGCCACCGGAACTATGCAGATAGTCCTCTGGCCGGGCAACAAGATTCCATTTGCCCGTACATGGGTTCTGATGGATGTAGTTGAGTTTTTGTTCAATGAATTTTTTTGTAAAACATTCCTTACAATCAAAAGAATCTTCAAACACTTCATGAAGTTTACCTCTTTTTTTATCGGAAGGCCTCACCGCATTTGACAATTTCGTTAATAGGATCTCTCGATTGTTTTTTCGTAATCGCTCGACTATATCGTATGCCATAAAACGCTTACCATTCCCAACAATCGTATTTATGTTTTTACCATTATTGGTGAAGCTTATCAATGCATGTAAGTGATTGGGCAAAATTACGTAACCGTTGATATAATGTCTATTTTTTTGTAGGCTGTTAAACCAATTATAAACGCAATCATATCCTTTTGTAATCTCAAAAAGAGGAAGCCAGTCGAAGCATGTTATTGTTATGAAATAAGTGCCATCGCATGCTGAGATTTGTTGCTTAACTGCCATAGAGTAATAGACAATAAAATGATCCTAGAGCTGCATGCTCGCCGAGTCCCCTAAGGGGAGACTCGGCTGGGACTAAGTGCCATCGCTTGGTGAGATTTGTTGCTTAACTGCCATAGAGTAATATACAATAAAATGATACTATAGGTTATGCTTGCCGAGTCCCCTAAGGGGA
>JBBSPT010000232.1:0-4946 GCA_038258515.1 Chitinophagales bacterium
AATTTTTTTTGAAAAGCTTATCAATATTCCGGCTATAATGAAAAGAACTCAACAATATTTAATCACCAAAAAATGGTCAACCTATTTCAGGGTAAGACATGGTACAAAACTTGTAAATTTGAGACATGGAAATGAAAGTACAAGTTCCGTTTCAGCAACTATTGGCATTAGTCAAAAGTCTGACACCTGGACAGAAAGCAAAGCTACGGCAGGAACTTGCCGAGAAAAAGCCGCCAATAAAAGATAAGGATGACTTTATTGAGTATTTGCTCAATGGACCAGTCTATTCTGACAAAGAAATACATGTGATTGAGGAAACCCGAAAAAGTATTGCAGCATGGCGGACAAAAAGTTGATGGTAGATTCAACCATCTTGATTGATTATTTCCGTAAGACTGACAAGGCTAATTCCAAATTAGTGTCACATTTCAGAAACTACGACCAGCTTTATATTTCAAGCGTAACAGAGTTTGAGGTTGTTAATGGCGCAACAGAAGCGCATTTACAGTTTTGGGACGGTATGCTAACACGGTTTACTATTTTAGATTTTGACAGTAATGCTGCAAGGCAAGCCGCAGATATTGTTGCTCAACTTAAAATCAAACGTAAAACTATTGATAAGCCAGATTTATTTATTGCAGCAACAGCAGTTGTAAATGGATTGACCCTGAACACCTTAAACACCAAACATTTCATTCATATTGACAGTTTGCATCTGCTGACAAAATAAAACGGCTGCTTACATCGCATTGGCGTTAGCTGGGGCTGACGTGCATTTCATCGGCTTTTTGTTCGCTATTGGGCTATAGTTCCGGGCTGAAAATTCTCTATTGAGCTATGAATCTTAATCTTAACTATTTGTTCGTTTACTGTACTTTTGTTCCGGCTGAAAATTCATTGAATGCCGAGCCAATCGCCAATGCGTAAACGTTAGCTTCCTGTGCTTTACAAAATTTGAAGAGTCGCTTTATTAAATATTTATCAAAACTTAACGGCACAAGAAAGCTTAGCCTCAGGCTATGCTTCACTTGTGCCAAGGCAGGAAAAATAAAGTCGCGGACTTATTTGCAATTGATTTGATGAATTTCAAAGTGATCGTTGATTCGGGTTTTAAAAGGTGTAAACTCCTACTTCTTTGAACTATCAACAATTAGCTTAGATGTATCGCCCATCATGGGAGCAATCACGCTTGCAGTATCGGCGTTCGGTGGCGGTGTAATGCTGTTCACAGTGGTATCAGAAATCCCTGTACTCTCTGAACCTTCACTACTGTCTCCACAAGACATCAAAACGCCCGATATAGAAATGATAAATAGTATCTTTTTCATTCAGTTATTTTACTGTACACAACAGTTGATTATTGTAGTATCACTTTCGGCGCAGATTCCAACTGGGGTCCAAATGGTTGTTCATACAAACGCTTCCTGGTAGCGCTATACAACGCATTTGAAAGTGCACCAAAAATGGGTGGAAACAGCGGTTCACCCAAACCGGTCGGATCATGTTCGTTCTGAGCAAAATGTACTTCAATTGCTTTCGGCGCTTCACTAAACCGTACCATCCGGTAGGTATCAAAATTATTTTTTTGAGGCACTCCATCCTGGAAAGTCATTTCTCCATATAGTGCATTTCCAATGCCGTCGACAATAGCGCCTTCACCCATGTTCGCTGCCGCATCAGGATTTATCACTACGCCACAGTCAACCGCAGCATACACTTTTTCAATAACAGGTTTGTTCCCATCCATCGAGAGATCGATAACTTCCGCAACGTAAGTATTGTGACAGAAATATGCTGCAACACCACGATGAACACTGTTGTGCGGCTGGTTCCAGTTAGACTTTTCCTTCACCAACTTCAAGACACCTGCGTAGCGATCAACATCGTAATCATTGTCTTTTCCAACAGGCTTGTTTTTTGCACGTTCAAACAATTCGAGGCGGAATTCGATCGGATCTTTACCTGCCAGTTCTGCCACTTCATCCATGAACGACTGCTCTGCACCTCCGAGGAAGTTAGACCTTGGTGCACGGAACGCGCCAATAGTAATGTTGGAACCGATCTGCCATTCCTCTGCAAGATAATTGTCCACAGCTCCGGCAGGGAAACGGTTTTGAGACCAGCCAAGCGGACCTTCCGGAATACCTCCTCCTTTCACGTGATAAGCAATCTTATTGTTGTTTTCATCGAGCGCTGCCCTGTAAGTAACGGTATAGGTTGGCCGGTAAATGCCACTGGTCATATCATCTTCACGGGAGTAAACCAATTTGACGGGAGCATTCAGTTTCTGGGATATCACTGCTGCCTCCAGCAAATGATGACCGTAAGCCCTCTGACCAAACCCTCCGCCCATCCTTGCCAGTTTGATGCGAATATTTTCTTTTGGAATCCCGAGCCGGGCACTGATAGTCTGTTGAACAGATTCCGGCGCCTGCGTTGGTCCGTACAATTCTGCTTTGTCTGCCGTAACATGTGCAAAACAATTTCGTGGTTCCATACAATTATGCGAAAGGAATGGGGCGTTATAGGTTCGCTCGATTACCTTAGCTGCCTTCTTAAACGCCATTTCCGGGTTTCCATCTTTGCGAAGTACTTTGGCAGGTTTTTTCGCCATTTCAGCCATCCGGGATCTGTGACGGGTTGTACTCTCTAAATCTCCGGGAACCACAGCCGACTCTTTACCTTTTCGGCCATTAACTGTCAAGGTAAGGTCGCCGATTTTTTCCCATTCTATTTTTAAAGCCTTCTTCGCATTCATTACCTCCCAGGTTGAATTCCCAACTATCACTACAAGATCAGTGAAACTTGTAACGTCAAAACCACTGCGTTCATAATCATCCGCCAATGTTTTTATAACAAATACATCCTTTATGCCCGGCATCGATTTCGCTGCACTGTCATCTACCGTTTTTACTTTCAACCCAAATGCAGGAGCATGAGCAATCATGGCTATCAACATTCCCGGTTCCTTGTAATCTATCGTGAACAAAGGTTTTCCTGTCACAATGTTTAAGCCTTCCACATTCTTTTTCGAACTGCCTATTACTTTAAAATCACTTATTTTTTTCAGAGGAACATCTTTAGGAACCGGAAGTTTTGCTGCTGCCGAAGCAACATCACCATAGCCTGTTTCCTTTCCGCTTTTCTTATGATGTAAAATGCCGGCTTCAGTGGTAATCTCATTGGCGGGAACATTCCAGCTTTGAGCGGCTGCATTCATCAACATCTGTCGGGCTGTGGCTCCCGCAGTACGCAAAGGTTTCCAGCCCCTGTTCATAGCCGTGCTTCCGCCCGTGAACTGGCGATCAAATTTTGCAGGAAAGAAATCAGCCTGCTCTACGATAACGTTCTTCCAATCAACATCCAATTCTTCCGCAAGCATCATGGGTAGAGAGGTCTTTACGTTTTGCCCGAATTCAGGATTAGGCGCCACAAGGGTGACCATTCCATTTTCTCCAATCTTTATATAACTGTTCAGCTCAAACCATTCTTTGGGAAGCGTTGCTAATTCTTCGGGTGTTGGCTTGCATCCGGCCAACCAACTAAAGCTTAGCATTATTCCGCCACCCGCCAATGCGGAGGCTTTCAAAAAAGAACGCCTGCTGTAAGATTTCTTAATAGATGCCATGATGATAAATTTTTAAAGCAATGGAGGAAAAAATATTTTAAAATCCTGCAACCTCGCAGGGAAACCTGCTATTCGCATTTATTATCCCGCTGCGGTCTTAATCGCATCTTTGATACGAACATAAGTAGCGCAACGGCAAATGTTCCCATTCATGGCGGCAGCAATATCAGCGTCGCCCGGGTGAGGTTTAGATTTCAATAAAGCTGAAGCACTCATGATTTGTCCAGCCTGGCAATAGCCGCATTGGGCTACATCATGCTCCAGCCAGGCTTTCTGCACAGGATGGTCACCGTTTTCAGACAATCCCTCAATCGTGGTGATCGCTTTATCTCCCACGGAGGATACCGGTAACTGGCATGAACGGGTCGCCGTATCGCCAAGATGAATTGTGCAGGCGCCACACTGCGCAATGCCACAGCCATACTTGGTACCTACAAGATTGAGATGGTCACGCAGCACCCATAACATTGGAGTAGCCGGGTCAACGTCCACCTTCTGGTTTTTCCCATTGATGTTTAAATTAAAGATTGCCATAAGTAAAGTTTGTAAACGTGTTCTCTAAGTTAGGAAATTTGAAGCAGATGCTGGTGAGGCGATCACTAAAATCTATTTACTTCAGGACTTATCTGCCAACGAAATTATTGGAAGCGTGCAGGAAAACGGCCTGAGTTTTTCTTTTTGATCTACATCACTTACATATTCCAGGTCCTCTCCCGGTTGACAATTCTTATAATTTATGGAGCGTCAATTTTTCTGAAACAGCAGAGAAGTACGAGAATTAATAAAATCCCCTTAAATTGAAGCAATCATGAATTTCATTGTCTTTTTCATTTTAAATCAGCATTCAATCAAAAGCACTTAGCCATCAATTTTATGAAAATCAAAATTTCCACTTTGTTACTTTTTTCAGTCGGTTTGATAATGAACGGCTGTCAGACTGCTTCTAATCAACCGGCTATTTCATTTGACAACTACAAAATTGCAGACGGCTTTGAAATTCAATCAGCAGCTTCGGAGCCTCTGATCGAAGCTCCTGTTGCCATGGATTTTGATAACAAGGGTAGAATGTGGGTAGTTGAAATGCGTGGCTTTATGCCAAACGTTGCCGGCACAGGTGAGGATAAGCCAAATGGCAGAATCAGTATTTTGGGCGATTTGGATAAAGACGGAAGCGCACAACGAGCTAAAATATTTTTGGACAGCCTGGTGCTTCCCAGGGCTATTGCGCTGGTATATGGTGGCGTGTTGTATGCGGCTCCTCCCAATTTATGGTTCGTGGAAATAAACGATGATAAACCGGGTAAAAGGACTCTTGTTG
>JBBSPT010000233.1:0-4939 GCA_038258515.1 Chitinophagales bacterium
ATATGTGCACCCATTTCAATGACTTTATCCACGAAAAAAAGCCTGCTTTCAAACATCTTTTGATGAATCAATACGGTTCCTCTTGCCTGCGTCGCAACTACGAGTACGATACTTAGCAGATCCGGGGTGAAGCCCGGCCAGGGATGATCTGAAATGGAGAGTAAAGAGCCGTCGAGGAAAGTTTGAATTTCATAAATGTCTTGTCCGGGGATGTGAATATCATCCCCGATAAAATTCATCTTTATTCCTAACTGCTGAAATTTTTCAGGGATAACACCGAGATGGGAGATACCGGCATTTTTTATCAGAATATCACTTTGTGTCATTGCCGCGAGGCCAATAAAGGATCCTACTTCGATCATGTCCGGCAGTATGCGGTGGGTAGTCCCTGAAAGTGAATGTACTCCCTCTATCGAAAGTTGATTGCTTCCTATTCCTGATATTTTTGCGCCCATTGAATTCAGCATTTTGCATAGCTGCTGAATATATGGTTCGCATGCTGCATTGTAAATTGTTGTTGTTCCTTCAGCCATTACGGAGGCCATTAGGATGTTTGCAGTGCCAGTGACGCTTGGTTCATCCAACAGGATGAAAGAGCCTATAAGTCTTTCGGCCCGTAAGTGAAAAAATGATTCATCGCTATCGTAATCAAATGTAGCGCCCAGCTTTTGAAAGGACACAATGTGTGTATCTAATCGGCGCCTCCCGATTTTATCGCCCCCTGGTTTCGGAACATATCCCTGGCGAAATCTTGCAAGCATCGGACCGGCCAGCATGACACTTCCCCGCAGGCGGCCCGTCTTCTTCCGGAATTCGGGTGATGCCAGGTATTCAATGTCAATATTATCTGACTGGAACACGCAGGTATGCCGGTCAACTCTTTCTGTCTTTACGCCCAATCCTTCAAGAAGTTCAATTTGCAAATTGACATCTGTTATGTCGGGGATGTTTTGAATCGTAACTTCTTGAGCAGTCAACAACACAGCCGAGATAACCTGTAGAGCCTCATTCTTCGCGCCCTGGGGAGTAATTTCGCCATGTAGTTTTTTCCCGCCAATCACGTCAAATGCACCCATCTCATTTTTTTAATGTATAAAAGATAAAAAAAACCCGGCAAAAAAATAGGCCGGGGTTTAGTAAAACTCAACAATATCGTTAATACCTTTTTTTAGAAAACTTATTGCGATTGTTTCGGTTATCCCTCCCGCCGTTATTCCGGTTATTCCGGGGTCCGAAATTCTTACGGTATTTCCCACCGCCGCCTCCAAACTCTTCCCTGGTATCAGTTCTGTGTTTCACGAACGGACGACTGTTAAATTCAAGTTCTCCATCAGTGATTGAAGCAAGTTCTGTTTGAATGTTATCATCGTGTACCAGTTCCTTATGCCAATTACTGTAAGTGAGTTTCATATAATAGGCAATGGCGTTTGCAAATCCCTGCCGCTTTTCCGGATCCTCTTCTTTCAGCGCTTTATCGATGACGATTTCAATATTCTTACCAAGATGGTTGTATCTGGGATATCTCTTCGGATAAGAAAGAGGGTCAGGCTTCGCCTTTAATGTCTCCCGGGTTGGAATTGGATAAGGGCTATCTACATCTAATTTGAAGTCGCTGATAAGGAAAAGATGATCCCATAGTTTGTGCCTGAAGTCTTCAACATTTTTTAAATGTGGATTTAGAAAACCCATAAGCTCAATAAGAGCGTAGGCATTTTTTTGCCGTTTTTCCCTGTCTTCTATCGTTAGCACATACTCCACCATTTTCTGAATGTGCCTTCCATACTCCCTGATTTCGAGGTGGTTTCGGGTGGTATTGTACTCCATATTCTCAAGATTGTCCATAAGCAAAAGTATAATTTTAAATTAACGATGCAAACCACCACATTAGTCAGCGGTGTTCCTTGCATTGTTTTTGTGATTGATTAAAAGAGAGTGAATGATCTAGTTTTGGCCTTTCACTGCAATATTTTCTTTCTTTATTTTCAGGCTGCAAATCCAAAATGCAATTAACGCGCCAACGCTGTCTGCTGCCCAATCGAAAAGATCGAACGAACGACCCGTTACATAATATTTTTGAATGAATTCTATACCGAGCCCCCACAAACTTGAAAGAATGGCGATCAGTAAACAATAATAAATCTTACCCTTAACCGTCCAGTCAGTATTGAAAATAGGATAACTAAATAAGAATGTCAGCAATCCAAAAAGGCCAATGTGCACCCACTTATCAAAAAAAATACCTTCCAGCCATCCTATTGTAGGTAAATCTTTACCGGGAAGACAGGTGAGAAAAATAATGAGAAAAAACCATGCTATCCCTGGTAAGAAATTAATAAACCTTATTCTCTGTCTCATTTCTTTCATCTTAAGCCACCACCTTTTGGTAGGCTGCTGCGTCCATGAGACTTTCAACATCCGAAGGGCTGTCTACTTTCATTTTTATCATCCATCCCTCGCCGTAAGGATCTGAATTCACCTTCTCCGGTTCAGATTGCAAGAGCGGATTTACCTCAGTGATGGTGCCGGAAACGGGGAGAAAAAGATCGCTTACCGTTTTCACAGCCTCCACGGTACCAAAGACAGTTTCCGCTGAAAGTGATTTGCCCATGGTTTCTATTTCGACGAATACAATATCTCCCAGTTCGCCTTGCGCAAAGTCAGTGATACCGATAGTTGCAATGTCTCCTTCAAGGGAAACCCATTCATGATCTTTGGTGTATCTCAGGTTTTCTGGCAGGTTCATTATCTGATTTTTATTTTTTAGGATGGTGCAAATTAATACTTTATACGTGCCTGGCTTTAACGAACGATAGCCATTTTCATATGAATATCCTGCAAGGGCCGGTTGTTGTCGTCCTTCGCCATGTGAGCAATTTTCTCAACCACGTCCATACCGTTAACCACTTCGCCGAATACTGTATAATTCATATCGAGAAATGGATCTCCACCAACTGTTTTATAAAAGTCGCGATGGTTTTTTGGAATCACAATATGCATCTGTTGCTCAATGTCATCTAACTGGCTATCAGTATAAGTAGCGCCGTCCACTATGTAAAATTGGGTCGAGCTACTCTCCTTTTTAGGATTTTTTTCATCTGCTTCGCGAGCCGCAGCCAACGCACCTCGTTTATGAAATAATGAAGTGTCAAACTCTGCAGGGATCGTATATTTAAGATCACCAAGTCCAAGCACCTCTCCGGGTTTCGCGTTCTTGCTGTCAGGATCACCGCCTTGTATCATGAAGTCATTTACAACCCTATGAAAAAGCAATCCATCATAAAAATGGTCCTTAATCAACTTAACAAAATTATCCCGGTGCAGAGGGGTTTTGTCAGAGAGTTTCAAAACAATTCTACCGGAATCAGTATCGACATTGACATACACCGCAGCGGGAACCTTTGATGAAGGACTTTTCAAAATGCCACACGACCCTAAGAAAACAAATAGTGCCAGGTATAAGATGTTCTTCATTTATCGTTATTGAAATTTCATTTGAACGGTTCGCCGATGTTTTCAAAGTAAAGCAAAATATGATCTTTCAAAAAATTTTCCTGCTCGACCATATTATGCGATGGCAAAGGTTTTAGCTGGGCGAAATGGGGCCACCCATCTTCGTCGTGTCCGTCAATTTTATAGAATCCACTTTGCGAAAGCAGCGTACAAACTGCCACGTGCATTAAATCTTGTTTTTGCTCCTTCGTTATTTTCTTCCGGAAGTTTCCGATCTCCTGGATTCCGATCAGGAACAGGATGGCTTCAACATCGGGCTTCTTACCAAACTTTGCCAAAAATTTATCTTCAAGACTCCACCACCGGATTTGCAAATCGTCTTTTATTTCCTGCATCCTGCGAAATTAATTCAAATGAGTTCGATTCGGGAAGCCGGGAAAAATCTACGCGTTAAATGGCCGCGAAATTTTTTAAGGAAATTAACACAACCTGCATTGGGTTAATAATAGGTTAACTGCACAGTGGTATATTTGCGGCTCAATTTTGTAACTAAGAAATGCTCCAGGTAAATTTTATAAAGAATAACCGGCAACTGGTATTGGAAGGGCTCGCGGTAAAGCAATTTAAAGATGTGGCGCTGATAGACAAGGTGATCATGCTGGATGATGAGAGAAAATCGCTACAACATGAAAGCGAAGAATTATCAGGTAAGGTAAATGCAACTTCCAGGCAGATTGGGGAGATGATTCGAAATGGAAACAAGGCTGAAGGCGAAAAGATGAAGGCTGAAGTCGCTGAACTGAAATCATCGCTACAGCCACTGGCCCAAAAGTTAGAAACTGTGGAAAAAGAATTGAATGATAACTTGCTGATGTTGCCGAATCTTCCACATTCAAGCGTACCCCATGGGAAGACGCCTGCAGAAAATGAGATAGTGAGAGAAGGCGGCAACAAACCAACGCTCCCCAACGGTGCCGACCCTCATTGGGATCTGGCTAAAAAATACAACCTCATAGATTTTGATCTTGGGAATAAAGTGACAGGAAGCGGCTTCCCTTTTTATAAAAATAAAGGTGCAAAGTTGCAACGCTCCCTGATCCAGTATTTCCTGGATTATAATGTGAAGGCGGGTTATACGGAATATCAGCCGCCTCTTTTGGTAAATGAACAGAGTGCATTTGGTACAGGTCAATTGCCGGACAAAGAAGGACAGATGTATTTCGTAACAGAAGATCAGTTGTTTCTAATACCGACCGCTGAAGTTCCTGTCACCAACATCTTTCGGAATGAGATCGTAAAGGAAGAAGACCTTCCATTGAAACTCACCGCCTATACTCCCTGCTTCAGGCGTGAAGCAGGAAGCTATGGAAAAGATGTACGTGGACTTAACAGGGTTCACCAATTCGATAAAGTAGAAATCGTGCAACTCGTACATCCTTCAAAAAGTTATGAGGCGCTCGGGAATATGGTTGACCATGTTGAAAAGCTG
>JBBSPT010000234.1:0-4928 GCA_038258515.1 Chitinophagales bacterium
CGAAAATTTCTCAGGGAAAGAGAAGAGAAAGCATTGCTAAATAAAAAAAATTACCAGGCTCCGCGTACCCCGGTTGAGCAGCAACTTGTGAATATTTGGCAAGAGCTACTCGGCATTCAGCAGGTTGGAATTCATGACAACTTTTTTGAACTCGGCGGGCACTCTTTGCTAGCTATCAGGTTGCTGGCAGCCATTAGAAAAAAGTTAGATGCGGCATTATCGGTCAACGATATTTTTATCCATCCTACCATCGCAGACTTTGCTGCGAGCTTTTTTGATAAGCCCGTAGAAAGCACGACTGCGTCCGAAAATAACACCGCAATCAAACATTTGGTTCCTTTAAAAACCGGGGGGAAAAAGATTCCTATTTACATTGTTGCAGGAGGCGGAGGTACCGCAATCCGCTTCATGAAATTTGCTGAAATGATGGACCCCGATCAACCGGTGTTCGTACTGCAGCCTCCTGTGGAAACCATTGATGTTTCGGCATTCCCAAAAACTGTCGAAGAGATTTCAAGAAAGTTTATAGAAGAGATCTTTGTCCAGAATCCTGATGGCCCATATGCATTATCAGGGCATTGCGCAGGTGGGCTCTTTGCATTCGAAATGGCAAGGCAATTAAAACAAATGGGAAAGAAGGTACACTTATTAGCAATGTTTGATACTATTATCCGGAGCCGCAAAAAGATATCACCGGCTTCAATTCAAAATCTTTATCAGATTCCACTGAAAATAAAAGCGATTTTCTCCAAAATTTTATTGAAAATTAATTTTGAATCCTTCCTGTTGTTTAAGCATACACGACATGCGATTGGATATAAAGTCGGTTCTTTCAAAAAATTATTCCTTGGAAAAGACTACAAGAAAAAGAACAAAGATGAACTACAATCGGCCGGACTGGAGATATTCAATGAATCCCTGGAGCTATACCAGGATGCGTGTAGAATTTACAAGTTGCAGGAGTATGACAATGAACTTGTTTTATTTTATGCTAAAGAGCATTATTACTTCACTGATGCGCAAAAGCAGGTGAATTTCAAGAAGTGGTACTTAAATGATGAGACCAAAAACGCATGGAGAAAGCATGCGCATTCAATAAAAATTTATGAAGTTTCGGGCGAGCATTCAACAATTTTTGATCCGAAATACGGAAATGAATTTGCAAGGATTCTGCAAAGCCATTTGGATATTGCCGGGAACAATTAATCAGAACTATCTGCTCAAATATTGAAGAGCCAATTTTTTAAAAACCCTTGTCGATAAAAACAACTACACGATTTTTTTGGACAACTGAGAGCAAAACAAATAATTTTTCAAATACCCAATTGCAACAATGAATATCTGGAAAGCATATAGAGAAAATGTGGTTGATTCAAATCCGAATAAAATCGAAAAGCTAACGCTAAAAGACAGGCTTGCTGCAATGACGAATGTTCCGAGATTTTTAAAGTTGGTTTACAAAACCAATCCCTGGCTCACCATATGGAACCTGCTTTTGAGGGTCACACTGGCAGTCATGCCATTGGCTATGCTTTATGTTGGCAAGCTGATTATTGATGAAGCAGTAACCTTATTTAAGAATAGCAATGCAACGTCTCATTCCCACGATCTTCTATGGAAATATGTGATTATCGAATTTGGGCTGGTGGTATTGATGAATGCAATCAACAGGGCGGTCGCTTTGATTGATACGCTGCTTGGAGATTTATTTTCAAATAATTCTTCTATCAAAATTATGTCTCACGCCGCAACGCTGGATCTCGATCAATTTGAAGATTCCACCTTCTATGACAAATTAGAAAGAGCCAGGGTTCAGGCCGCAGGGCGTACAGTGTTGCTCACACAGGTTTTGACGCAGCTCCAGGATATGATTACCATGAGTTTTCTTGGAGTTGGTTTAATCCTGTTTAACCCCTGGTTCACATTCATTCTTTTGTTTTCAACAGTGCCTTCATTTATTGGAGAATATTATTTTAATACGAAGACCTATTCCCTTGCCCGCAGCCAGATGCATCGCCGGAGGGAATTGGAATACCTTAGCTATGTAGGAGCAAGTGATCAAACTGCGAAGGAAGTCAGGGTATTCCACTTGTCAAAATTTTTCATCGAACGGTTTAAGAAAATTTTCAAAGGTGTATACTCGGATACCAAAAAGCTTGCAATCAAGAGAGCTATCTGGGGCGTTGCGCTCACAATGCTCGGAACCATTGGGTATTATACCGCTTTCATCTTCATTATTAAGCAAGTGATCGCAGGCCTGTTAACGATTGGTAGTTTAACCTTTCTTCTCGGTTCTATTCGACAATTGGGAAGCAGCTTGCAAAACGTAATCAAGCGATTTAGCACAGTATCACAAGGAGCGCTTTACCTCAAGGACTTTTTTGATTTTTTCGAGTTAAAGCCTAAAATGAAAGTTCCAAAGAATCCACTTCCATTTCCTAAGCCAATCCAACAAGGATTCACTTTCGAAAATGTTGGCTATAAATATATTAATACTACGCGCTGGGCAAACCGAAACCTGAATTTTACGCTGCGTGCAAATGAGAAACTTGCGTTGGTAGGAGAAAATGGAGCGGGAAAGTCAACGCTGGTAAAGCTGCTGGTTAGACTGTATGATCCTACCGAAGGCCGGATATTGCTTGATGGTCATGACCTGCGGGAATATGACCTAAATGAGTTGAGGATGGAAGTGGGAGTTATTTTCCAGGACTTTCTCAGGTATCAAATGACTACGAACGAAAATATTGCTGTAGGAAACATCAGTGAAATCAATAACCAGGATTTAATTATAAAATCAGCGCGGCAAAGTCTTGCCCATGCTGTTATCGAAAGGCTGCCTCAAAAATATGAACAGGTACTTGGACGGCATTTTAGCCAGGGCGTAGAGTTGTCGGGTGGAGAGTGGCAGAAAGTGGCGCTCGCCAGGGCTTACATGCGTGATTCACAATTGATGATTTTGGATGAACCTACCGCTGCCCTTGATGCCCGCTCGGAATATGAAGTATTCCAGCGTTTTTCAGAGTTGACAGAAAATAAATCTGCCATATTAATTTCTCATCGTTTTTCTACAGTGAGAATGGCAAACCGGATATTGGTATTAGATAAAGGGGAGATACTGGAAATCGGCAGTCATGAAGAACTGCTGGAAATGGGTGGACAATATGCGGAACTCTTTCAGTTGCAGGCTATGGGATACCGTTAGAAGTTTAAATCTGAACAGTATTGGCTATTGCGCTGCTCATATAATTCCTGCTAATTCCAAACTTCTCTTTTTTATTTTCCTCAATTCCATGTCTTCAATAATCGGGTCAGGGATAAGAACGATAGAATTATTGTTCTGCTTCCACCAATCATCTTTCGCGAGATGATCAAAGTGAATCACTGCTATTAAATACTTCCTTCCTTCCTCCGCATGCCATTCTTCTATCCATTCAAATTTTTCGCGGGGAATAAATTTCCAATCATCAAAGCTTACATAGAATTTTATATAGAAGTCGTTCGTCAGTTCACTCGGTTTATGGTAATATAATTTCTTGTACTCATATTTGTACTCATAGGTGAGCGCTGAAATATCGCTTAACACGGCAGATGCCGTAGGGAAGCTGCCGGCGCCTTTGCCATAGAAAAATTGTTTGTCCGCAAAAGAACTTTCGATTACAACGCCATTGTATTCATTTTTCACAAATGAGAGATGGTCATCGTGCTTTACGAACTGGGGAAGAACGAAGGCCGCAACCTTTCCGTTGATTAATTTTTTAGCCTGCGCGACCAGCCTGACTTCATAATTTTTTTCTCTTCCAAAATTTGCATCGCCGCCATTTATATTCTGTATGCCTGTAAACACAATATTTTTCACAAGTGTTACAATTCCATAAGCGTGGCAAAGAAGGATCACCCATTTATGCACAGCGTCCCATCCCTCCACGTCAAGTTCAGGATTGGCTTCTGCAAATCCGAGTTCCTGCGCCTGTAACAATGCGGTTTTAAATTCAAGCTTATCCTCAAACATTTTAGTGAGAATATAATTGGTAGATCCATTGACGATTGCCCGTAATGAATGAAGAATATCAAAGTCATAATATTCTTCAAGATTGCGGATGACAGGGATCGATGCACAGGCCGAAGGTTCGCATAAAAAGGGCGAGCCTGTTTCCTTTTGAATCTCTAAAATCTCCGACAGATGTTCCGCCACCATTTTCTTGCTCGCACTCACTACAGCCTTTCCGCTCTTTAAGGCTTTTGAAATTATTTCAAATGCAGCCTCTGATTCGCTGATCACCTCCACAATAACGTTGATTGATTCGTCGTCCAGCAATTCATTCTTATCAACTGTAAATAATGATGAAGGAGCGTTTCTTTTTTTAGCAGGATCTTTTATGCAGACTTTCTTAATCGTAGCATTCAACGAAGGCGTTTGCTCCAGCACTTTATAAAGTCCTTCTCCTACTACGCCAAATCCAAATAAACCTATGGTTAGCTTTTTATGTGTCGTCATTAATACTATTTGTTTGTAATGCTGAAATCCCGATAGGATGGTCAATCAAAAAGTTGGTAATCAATTTTTGAATCTGTTCGAATTCCAACAGGAAACCGTCATGGCCATATAAAGATTTAATGGCTCTGAATTCTCCGCCTGGGATATTGTCCGCGATAAATTGTTGTTCATTTATTGGAAACAAAATATCCGTCGTGATCCCAACCACCAGTGTCTTCGCTTTTATCATGCCCAATGCATCCACTAAACTTTTTCTTCCTCGACCTACGTTATGAGCATCCATACCTTTACTTAGAAAATAATAGCTGAAAGCATTAAATCTCCTTGCTAATTTTTCGCCCTGGTATCGTTGATAAGATTCCGGTTTGAAATGCTCGATGTGACCGTTGGAATCCTCTGACTGGCTTGCATTGTATGTTTCATAATGCCTGTA
>JBBSPT010000235.1:0-4911 GCA_038258515.1 Chitinophagales bacterium
CTAAGAATGTTTTTTAGCATCCGAAAAAATTTACGGAGAAAAAAAACGCAATTGACGAAGTTACTTTTCAAAATAACAAAGACTTCCACCCACCCAGTCTTTATCCATATTGTATCGTACGCCAATCATCTTTCCTTTACTGAGTCTTGCAAGGTTATTTACTGCGACCGGTCTCGGACTTTCTTTTTCCCAGAAATAAAATACCCTGATCTCCGCCTTTGCTGGTACATCGGGGGTTTTGATGACATCAGCATATTGCACTTTTCGTTGCAGGATCCAATTTTCTGCATCCTCTATCGAGTCAATATCTTCTTTCGAAACATCTATGTGAACTCCCTGGCCGGCAAAAGAAAAAAGAGGCTTGAGTACATAATTCTCCAGGTCAGGCGGCAGTTGCTTTATTTCACTTAAAAAAAAGGTTTCCGGGACAAAGGGATGTCGAATAAAAGGTAACGTGTATTTACTGATGCGGTAAAACCAATTTGGATGCGGAGCCCACTCAACATCTAAAGGTTGGGTTATATCAACAATTTCTCCAAGACTGTCTTTCACTTGCGAAAGCTCATCGAAAATGATCCGGTTATAAATTCTTTTTACCTGAATTTTTTCTCCGTTTTCATTGCGATAAAACAATTTCCTTTTGCCTGAATTCCCTTCTATTGCATCGTCAACTTCCAGGTCAGTGAGGGAAACAATAGGAATACCGAGGTAGTCCTGCGTGCAGTAAAAATCGATTCGTGTTTTTTGTTCGTGGGGATTTATTTCCAGCAGGATAACATTCTCCGGTTGCCAATTTCCAATGACAATTTTCTTGAAAAGGTCTATGTATTTTGAACTGTCGTAGGCATTTAAATAATGATCGAAATTTTCGGAAATATCGAAATGCTTTTGAAGAATTTGCGGATGCATAATTTCAAAACCAAAGAGCGATGGAAATCCCTGCATTTCGATCATCTGTGGCTCAAGTTCTCCATCGTTATTTTCGCAAATTCCAAAATCAAATACGAGGAATTCAGGATGGTCATTCTCTCCCGGAACTTTGTACTCCTTGGGAATAGAGGCTTCTGTCAGTGATTTAAAATCGGGCCGGGTGATAAAATCAATGACGGCATCGCAGGCATCGATCATCTTTTCTGTAAATTCTTTTGGGATAAAAATTGGAGTCTCCGCTATTCGAAATAAAATTGCTCCCGGGTGCCGGCTATTCAACTCTGCTAAATATTCCTGGTATTTCTCAATCGTGAAATACTGATTGAATTGCTCTCTTAACGCTGGGATCATGCAACTGTAATTTAGTGGTACCAGAAAAATTCGTGGTCTTGAAATATGAAATTAAGGCATCAATTTTAAAAATTCTGTGCGGGCATTTTTTATTCAATCAACCCCATTCGCTGAAGCAAGTGCGAGTTATAATTTCAAATTCTTAAGAGCGAGTTCTAAAAAATTAGGAAGTATATGTGCATAAGTCCACATAATTTTTTCGGGATCATTGAGGTGTTCTATCATTGATTCCCACTTTTCTTCACCGTGATTGTCGATCACGGTTTTTTTCTTTTCCGTAGTTTGCAAATACATGCTCATACCGATGGGATCGGCCTCCGGGTGAAACTGCGTACCGATCAAATAATCATTGAAACGGATTCCCATGATTGCTCTCTCAAACGGCACATGAGGTCTTTTCTTCTCGATGCATAATATTTTCGCTTTCCTGTGCAGCACATTCATCCGAGGTTCAATCACCTGGTAATCCCGGCTATCAACAGCATAGAACGGATCGTTCATTCCGGCAAACACGGGTTCGTTTTCGCCATCCTCCAAAAGATGAATTGGGAAAACGCCGAATGATGTAGATTTTCTTTCGCAAACATTGGCAAGTTCCCAATGCCGGCAGGCAAGCTGAAACGAATGACAGATGAAAAAAACGTACTTCTTTTCGATGTTAGCATCATTGCTGTTCCATTGCTCCACGCTACTCAGCCAGTCGAAATAATGTTTTTCCCACTCCAACCCTTCACTCTCTAAAGGATTACCCGGACCACCGGAACTGATGTAGATTTGATAGTTTAAATCGGGGACCTTATTTTCCAGGCGCACTTCGAACTCATCGAGAACGATGTTGAGATCATTGATTTCGCCAAATTTTTCAATAATTGCCCGTAACCCTCTCATGCCCTGATTCGCGACTCCTTCGTATAAATCCAAAATTGCGATCCGGAGCGTCCGTTTTCCATTCAAATTCATTATGCAAAGATAAATATTTGTAAAGATCAGTTCTACATCGACCTGTTCTTAGCTCTCAAAAACGTGCAATTTTAGACTAAAGGAGGGAAAAAGTGATTTCTGTTTTTTTGCGCTGGCATTTTAATTGTAACCGTGAGTATTGATTTCTCAATGAAAGATATTAAATCGCATCTAATTTTTTTATTAGAGCAGACCTGTGAATTTATACTTTAGTTTGTTGACCGGTTGCGAATCAACGGGGGCCACAAACTGATGAGTTCTATAAATTTGAAAAATGAATGTATCACAATACAGTTTACAACTCCGTCCCAGAGGAAGAGGATTTCACTTAATTACAGACGAGATTTTAGAAATTGTTTCCGGTCTCCGGGAAGTCAACGCTGGAATTTGTCAGGTATTTATTCAGCATACCTCGGCTTCCTTATCTTTAAATGAAGATGCCTCTCCGGCTGTGAGGAATGACTTCGAAACATTTTTCAACAAATTGGTTCCTGAAAACGATCCCGACTATGAACATGATGATGAGGGCTCAGATGATATGCCGGCACATTTAAAAACTGCGTTACTGGGAAGCAGTGTCTTAATTCCAATAACCAACGGAAAATTTGCACTCGGAACCTGGCAGGGAATTTACTTGTGCGAGCATCGGGATAGCCCGCATAGAAGGAGACTTGTGATTACAATCATTGGTGAGTAAGATGAAATTAGAATTCAATTGAGCACAAGATTGTAAAAAAAGAAAGGCCACTTCCGTGACCTTCATTGAGCTTTACGTGCCCGGAACAGGAATCGAACCTGCACATCCTTGCGAACGGCAGATTTTGAGTCTGCTGCGTCTACCAATTCCGCCATCCGGGCGTCTCTCAGCATTTGATTACAAGGGCGCAATATTACGCAATCCCTCTATTTTCTCCAAAATACAAATCACCTATTTTTTTTAATAATTGGCATTCTGAAGATGGTGGGTGAGGTGCGAACATTGAGGTTAGTTTTTAATTTATGTTATTGTACTCAACATTCTATATAAAGTGGAAAATGTAAATTGCCTGACTTTAATAAGTTAGGATGTTGAAGATTGGTTTAATAAGGGAAGGAAAAATTCCGGCTGACAATCGTGTGGCTTTGACACCGGCACAATGTAAGTGGGTGAAGGAAAATTTCCCAATTGATGTGCTGGTGCAACGTTCTGATTCCCGGTGCTATAAAGACAAAGAATACCTGCAGGCGGATATCGAAGTTTTGGATGATTTAAGCGATTGCGAAATATTATTTGGGATAAAAGAAGTTCCCGTGGAAATGCTCATTCCTCGTAAAACTTATTTTTTCTTTTCTCACACTAAAAAATTACAACCTTACAATGAAGAGCTCTTCCGGGCTATCGTCAAAAATAAAATAACACTCATTGACTACGAATGCCTGGAGCATGACGATGGTACAAGGATTATTGGCTTCGGCTTTTTTGCGGGTGTTGTGGGAGCTCACAATGGCATGATGGCCTATGGAAATCGCACCGGAAATTTTTCGTTGTCCCGGGTGTATAAACAAAAAAACTTTCAGCAATTAATTCACACCTACTTTGGAATAAAATTGCCGGTCATAAAAATAGCGATCACCGGAAGTGGGAGAGTAGCTCATGGTGTTTTAGAAATTATGAATTTGATGGAGATCCACGAAGTGGAAGCAGACGAATTCAGGACTGAAAAATTTGCATATCCAACCTATGTGCATTTGAAGGGAGCTGATCTCTATGTTTCGAAACTTACAGGGAAATATAGCCGAAACGATTTTCACGAACACCCCGGCAACTATGATTGCCTTTTCAAAAATTACCTGGCAGAGACTGATATACTGATGAACGGCGTTTATTGGGAAGAGGGCTTTCCAAGGCTTTTTGAATTGGATGACCTTAAAAAAAATGATTTCAATATAAAAACAATTGCTGACATCTCGGATGATCATCATGGCTCAGTTCCCTGCAATCTTGGCGATGCAACGATCGAAAATCCTGTGTATGGTGTCGACCGGGTTTCAGCAAAAATCACGAGACCGTATTTGCCGGAATCTGTTGATGTGATGGCAGTCGGTAATCTTCCGAACGAACTTCCCCGGGATGCGAGCAGATATTTTGGTGAGCAACTCATCAAATACATTATAGAAGATATTTTGAAAGGTGGCTCCAAACTTCTGGACGATGCAACCATCACCAAATACGGAGATCTTACAGACAGGTATTATTATATGAAAGAATACGGAAATATCTGAAACGGCAGGTAGCGTTATTTTAAATAGTAATCTTTCATCAAAGCTGCGAAATCTTCTGTATACAATCCTTGCTCATTTTTAATGACTAAAACTTCTTTTATTACCTGTTGTTCACTTTTTGCAAGCAATAGAATCACACGAAAAAAAGAATGTCTTACAGACTGACGCAGGAGCAGTTGTCTCTTAATAAAGAGACCCGATTCTCTTGCTATTTGCTGGAATGCCTCCAGCCTCTCGAAGGGTAAAAGAACTGAAAAATGGCCGGTCTTTTTTATCATCTTTATCGCCACGTTAGTTAAATCCGGAAGTGTCAATTGGCTCCCGTGTTTCGAATTCATTTTGCCTAAATCTTCGGGCAGTAAATGATTATCAAAAAATGGAGGATTTGAAACAATCAGATCAAATTCA
>JBBSPT010000236.1:0-4898 GCA_038258515.1 Chitinophagales bacterium
GATGTTACCTTTTTCATCTTTATCAAGCTGTTCTTCAGGCTCAGCGCCAGGATCTGGCCCAACAATAAGAGGGGAGGGAATGGGGTTGCCAATAATTTCAAAAGATTTCGCAGTGCCCTGGAACGCGGTGATGACAAACCTGTCGGGCATTACATCTACGTGTGGCGCCTGAGACCATGATTGTTGTTTGGTTTCTGTTTCATCTTCTGTTGGAAATTGTAAGAAGGCCACCTGCACTTCTACATCATTTTTGGATTTTGGAGGGGAAGGAATTGCATCGATATTGGCAGGAGCGTATTTCTTTATAAGATCATCAGCGTTGCCGGCTCCAACGGCTGTAACAAAATCATTGTATGCATTATCTTCTTTATCCTTTTGCCCCATTATCAGCCAAAGCGTTTTCCAATATTGAACCAGCGCAGTTTTTTCTGCCGCAGAAGGCATTTGTTCCGTTGATATTGCCAGAATAATCTCATCATTGTTATTTTTTGCCGGCTTGTCAATGGCATTTGCTGATTCATATTTGCTGATGATATAAGAGGCTCTTCCGGAACCATGATTGGCTACAAGACTGCGCCAGGCACCGCGCTCCTGCTCTTCAACACCACCGGCCTGCCATATTTGTGACCAGTATGATTGTGCATTTTTTACTTCCGTTTCCGAAAGTAATTTTTCAAATGAATCCACTGCACAGTCATCAGGATAAATTCTTATCCATAGCTGGTCTGTAATCCCTTCATTAACATTTACTTTTTTAAAACGCGTTTCAATACGAACGGGCATCAATAAAAAAGGAAAGGCATCATTCATATTGTGTATCTGCTCCCGTGGGTCGGTCAACACAGAAAATTCTCCGAACAGGCCCAGTTCATTTTCTTTAATCCTTTTCAGTGTCGCTTTCCATTTTCCGGCGTCACTACCAGCTTCTTTTATTTGCGCAACCAACTGTTCCCGTTTTGAAATGTGATCCTGGTTTTCATCATCGAAAACCCTTTCCAGCTTATCTTTTTTCCGGTTGAGCTTATTTAATTTTTCTTTGCTGGCCAATAGAGCCTGCTGCGCATCAGACGAATTGTTCTGCGCCTTATTGAGCTGTTGTCGTATATCATTAAAGTCTGCCATAGTCAGTTATTTTTTATTATTTGGGCAACATTTCAGAAGCATGCACTGCCACCAGCACAGGCACCTGGTAAAGTATATAAGCCATTTCAGCGGCGTTCATATTTTTATTCCATGACACGTAATTATCATCTCCGCGCTGTATTGTTTTTTCATTATCCTCTGCTTCAAGGGGGCTCAATGTTATGGTGGGCGTTGCATCGGTAATCTGGATAAATGATCCATCAGGGGCGCCGGGCAATATATCTTCCCATGAAAGATCGTTCCATACATTCGGTGTCGTGTCCTTGTCAATATCCAGTCCGAAGCGGGGCTCGCCGGGACGTTCTTTAATACAGAAAAACCATCCGGGATTATTGATGTCCTCCTGGGATTCTCCTGTTCCTCCTTTAGCTTCCAGCGCTGTAAGATCGAAGCCAAAGAAATAAATGTCCGGGTCAACTTTCGCTTCATAAAGCGGCGTCTGCAATTTTTCTTTTGGGGGATTGTCTTCTTCTGACGGATCTAAGGTCACCAATTCTCTTTCAACCGTAGTATCAATAGTACCATCATCCTTTAATTGCCATTTAGCTTTTTGTGCATAGATTACTGCGTTAGGATATTTTTTTAGTAATTCACCGCGTATCACCAATACAAGTTCCTCTTCATTATCACCACCTGTTTCCCTGTTATCATGGTCGCCAAGATTTGAAAATCTTGGCCATCGGTGGAGGGGCGGTATATCCCTTAATTTTTCTCTTAAAGCTTTTTCATCCGTTCCCTTATCATCAAAAAAACTGCTGACATCCCAAAACTGCCGGAAATAACTTCCCCGCTGATCAGTAGGATATTCCCTCCATAGTAATTCTCTCGCAAACTCATGATTAAGGCCAACCATATATGATTCTATAAATTTTTGATTGGTCTCCAGTAATGAAATGGTGTTTTGCCCGATAAAGTTGATATTGGGCAAAAACATTTCCGAAGAAATATTTACCAAAGGCTTGTACATAGGCACGTCAATTTCCGGGTAGGCCATTGCTTCGGTGAACTGCTCAACCATCGTAGCCTTTATTCGTTCCGGAATAAAAATGCTGCCGAAAATAAGTTTGGGAATGGTGAACTCCGGGTCAATGGCTTTGAACGTGACCTGCACCACATCAGGAATATTAAGAGTAGTTTTTTGCGGCACAATTCCGAGACGCTTGCTTTCCTGGAAAACAGCAAAAGAATCTTTGAGTGCAGCTTTATATTGAATTGCCTCAGCACTGTCTGTGCTTCCGGCAGAAGGCTTGAAATTATCACCGGGTTTGCTTAGAACAAAGTCGGGGCTTTTCGGAAGATCATCAACAGATGCCGGAACCTGGTTTTCTTCCTTGATGGCGTCTGCATGAGTAACTTGTTTTTGCCATTTTAAAAGCTGTACATATACATACACCAAAGCGGCTGTGATAATACCAAGCGCTGCAATACCAATGACCGATATGCCTGCAAACAATATCACCAGGAGAAAGAGAATTGCCAGCCCAAGAGCAGCCCAGGGTATCCACGGATATTTTCTTAATAGATCAATAACAAAAGGAGGAATATTTTTAGGCAGTACATCATCTGCAAGCTGGTCGACTGTAGGCAACGACGGGGGAATTGTTTTAGGCGGGGCAATTACCACTTCCCTGTTGTTGATGCGTTCAATTAAATTATCGGGTTGAATATTTCCTTGGAAATCCAAAGTTTTCATCACCCTTCCCCCGGGCCTTATAATTTTTCGCATAGGCGCGGAGGTTACCGATTTTGAAATCACACTTGTGTCCACCTGGTGATACACTGTAAAATTATTCAGCAGTACCCGTTTTTGAACAGGCGCCATAAACAGTAATGCTTTACCATTGCTTGTTCTTATAAGCGGGTCAATTTGCTTTGCATACCAGCTTGCCGAGGTGATCCTGGCAAATTGTGCCAGCCTCATTTTACGGTTTGCTTCAAGAATATCACCTACCTGTGCCCATGCAGCGTTCATATAGTTTTCCTGGTTGTCCTGCACCACTTTTGTTCCATAGCCTGCTGTAGCCCGCCACCGCGGGTCAAGATTTAATTCATGCACCCAATTGTCATTGGGAGAAACGTCTGTGTTATCCCTGTTCTCAAGAAGCCGTTCAGTTAAGGCATGCCATCGTCCGTATATTGGTGGCGTAATGAGCGGATCACAATCTACTTGAATATCTGCTTCGAGATTGGTGGCATTGTTTGCGATTTCCGAGCTGGTTACTTTATAGTCATCGGCAAGATTTACGAATTCCGCGAGATCCTGCTGAAATGGATGAGGATATTCCGGCTGGTCCCACTCTTCATATTTAGTTACTTCTGCCTGGTCTTCCTCGCTCATCGTATCAAAAGGAATTTGTAATGCGCCGCCTAATTTTAAGACTCCGCCCAGGTCTTCGTCAGTGATGCCCCTGAGATTACTGCCGGGATGCTCCACATCCACATCCTTTCTGCCCACTCTTTTGTCAACTGGTTTGGGCTCTAATAATCTTACTAAGTATTCAAAGTCGCCTACCGTGCCGGTTCTGAAATACCAGCGATGATAAAATGGGAAACTTTGGGGTTCTTCCTTTCCTGCATAAGTAGACCAGGCAGAAAGTGTGGCATGCACTTCAGCAGGCAGGCTGTCAGCATTTACATCTTTACCGAGGCCTGCCAGCCTTCCTGTTTCAAACGTGGGGATCAAAAATGCATGATATCCGGTATTGTCTTTAAGCTTCATGGGGCAAACAATACGGGAGCTTGCCAGGTCAGGATTTTTGGCAATAGTTGCTTCGAACTTTGCGATAACCGCATCTTTATCAGATGGGTCTGCAACAATTTTGTTCACTAAGCTTTCGTTCACATGCACATGAGCCCAGGCCCATAATTGCTCTGAGTTTGGGAATTTTGTATCCGCACTCTCAACAGTTATATAACTAAGTGGTTTGTCTTTAATATTTTTTTCTTCTTCAAAATCACCCTCTTTCAACACCACAAGTGTGAGCCAGGGCCGCAGGCGGTCTTTTGAAGTATCCGGCGCTGCGGGGGTATATCGCCACGGGAAATCCTCATCATAAAATTCAATGTACGGCAGGTAGTTAGGCTCAAAATTAGTTATCCAGTTCCTGGGTTCATTTTTTACGATCGCTTTTGTATCAATGCCGATAATATCTCCCGGCCCGTACAACTGGATGTCCTTTGAAACCGGCTCCGTTAAAGTGCCACCCTCTATTTTTTCTCCTGTAATGGTGAGATCAACTTTTATAATTGCCCGAAACTTAACACCGGGGTCCATATCACCTGTTGTAATCTTATTGGTAATGCCCTGCCTTAGCCAGGGCAAAAAAGAATAAGTTGCGATTATATCACTCATGCTGCTGTGTTTAATTCATGTTGTAAAATAATGTGGAGGTTGTCTTTTAGTTTGGGATCAGCCTTACCCTGCTGCTGAATAAACTCGCGTGCCTGCGCTTCGCTGGCAAAGCTTGCAGCCTCTGCATTATAAGCTTTGTTGTTCATTACATTGGCGACAGAATAAGTTGCCTGTTTTACGGCTACCTTTTCTTCAAAAGGCTGGTATTGTTTTTTAGTTTTGAATGATAATGGAGAGTTGGCCACTGCGTTTCCTTTGAGAAAGTGCAGGAACAACACCCCGCTGATAAAGTCAAAAAACTTCCTGGTAAACCGCTTGAAATTGGTGTCAATCACGATCAGCTCGTAGCGCACAATGCGCTTCACGGCCTTGCCTGTAGTTACCTGCTGGCCTGTGACCGATA
>JBBSPT010000237.1:0-4896 GCA_038258515.1 Chitinophagales bacterium
ATAGCTTGAGTTAGCATCGTTTAACGCTATACGGCTGCTGTAGAAGAAATTTGTATTTGCATACAGCCCGATTTTTGTACTGATATCAAATCCCGCTGCAACGGTTTGTGAGGCAACACCAGGTATTTTTTTACCCGAAAAATCATTGGAAGACTGTTTGAAATCATCGTAATGAAAATTATTCCATGTGTCGCTTACATATAGAGAGGCATGATTAAAAAATTTAAGTTGTGTGTTGATCAACTCATAGGAAACAAAAGTTTCCAGTCCATTTTGATTTGCTGAACCGGCATTGTCAAAATAGTCAGCTCCTCCGGCGTCCCGGCGTTGTACAATTGCATTTTTTAATTTGTAAAGGAATAGGTTGATGTCAAAATAAAGTTTGTTTCTTAAAAGGCTTCCCCTCGATCCGAACTCGTAATTGATTCCGCTCTCAGCCTGCAGGTTAGTGTTGAATACATTGATCGATGGCAAAATCTCCGAAGTGGTGGGAGGCGAGAAACCCCTCGCAATACTGCCATAAACCGATATTCTTTTTGCGAACTCTTTCAACAACGAAATGCGTGGCGAAATTTCGTTATTAAAACTCCTGCTGTCATTGACGGCAGGAACTTCAGACAATCTTCTGAAATTAAGTCCTGATTTGTTAAGACTTGCAGCGGCAGTTACGACCCATCCGTGCGGCATCTCCGCGATTCCCTGCAAGAAAATAAATCCCTGGTTGTTGAGGATCTCGTCATCTGTTTGTAATGAGTCTGTCTCACCATTTCTATTGTCGTAGACTCTCTGGGTATTAAAGCTTTGTTGATACTCTGCGCCACCATGAAAAGTAAGTTGTGTGACGTTTATTTTCTTGGTGTATTCAAAAACAGTCCGGCCACCAAAGTGAGGTTCTGTTCTTCTCTCATAATTCCTTACTGTCGGGTTTTTTGTGAATGTATAATCGCCGTAAATGGAAGTAGTATTTTTCCAGGCCTCACTGAATTTTTGATCATAGCTTAATCCTGCAAAAAAAGATTTTTGATAAAATGCGGCTTTTGATGCTTCTGCACTGGGGTTAGGGCCGGCAGCAGGCCGCGCAGCCCGTGGATTTAGGTCGAACTCTTTTTTTGTAAGAGCCCCGGGTGTTTGATAATACAAATCAGAATATAAAAAGTGCGCCTGCAATTGTGATTTCTCAGTAGGCTTTGTTACAGCATCCCAGGTTACGACATCGCGTCTGAGGTTTGTATGATCACGATAACCATCGCTTGATAAATGCTGATAGGTTACAGTATTATTCGAAGCCTCTGTTCCAAGCCTGACACTTGCATTCACATTATTCAAATTATAGCTGCCGAAATTATAGCCAACAGATACTCCGGGGTGAAATTGTTTCGCGTCGTTTCTTATCAATAGCACTCCGCCCGTGCCTGCGCCATATAGACTGCCGGCAGGACCTTTGATAATTTCTACCGATTGAATATTATAGAAACCAAGTTGATTGAGATAGGTGCTGCCCCCCGGGTCAGTGTATGGAATTCCATCATAATACACTTTCACATTCCTAACGCCAAAGGGCGACCGGAGAGAACTTCCTCTTATACTTAACCTGTAACTTCCGGGAGATCGTTCTTCCATTCTCACTCCTGGCTTCGCATTGAGAGCCGGCAAAATACTTACGTTGCTGAACTTATTAAGATCTCTTTTGGTGACAATGCTGATGGCTGCCGGAACATCAATGAGTTTCCTGTTATTTTCGAATGCTTTTACTACCACTTCCGGTAAAGCTAAAGTATCCGTCAGGTCATTCTGCGCGATGGAAGCTCCATGCAAGATGAGCAGGATAAAGATTGAAAATATGTATTTCATAATACGAACTTCTTGGGCCACAAAGTTAACCTCATTTGAATGAAGACTAAAAAATGAAATTGGCAAATAATTAATCTCTAACTTTCTCGAATGAAGGCTGCAAAGCAACTAACGCTTTTTGACACCACCATCATTATGGTAAGTTTCGTTATTGGTATGGGTATCTTTCGCACACCCGTGAATGTAGCGAGAGCTGTCAGCAGCCCGTCCATTTTTTTTAGCGCCTGGATTGCCGGAGGGCTGGTGGCAATGTGCGGCGCGCTGACTTACGCAGAGATTGGAAGCCGGCTGCCCGTTACGGGTGGATACTATAAAGTGTTTGCTTATGCGTATCATCCTTCGATCGCTTTCGCAATTAACTGTATTATTCTTGTTTCAAATTCTGCGTCGCTCGCGGCTGTTGCGCTGGTCGGCGCTGAGTACATCTCGGGTGTTCTAATTCCACTTTCCAACGATCCTGCCTGGAGGCAACTTCCTGCCAATGCTTCCAATATACAGGCTGTTCAAATTGCTATCGCGATAGCAGCAATCATCATTTTTTACGGCGTCAATCTTCTTGGGCTCAAGATGAGCGCCCGTGCTCAAAATGTTTTGATGATCATTAAAATTGGAATGATCATCCTGCTTATTTCTCCGATATTTTTTTCGCCCGGTAATTCTTCAGCTACTCTCCATCTTGCGTCATCTGATCATCAGTTTTTTTCAGAATATCTGAAGGCTTTTGGGATTGGTCTTGTTGCAGTAAGTTTCACTTATGGTGGTTATCAGCAAACCATCAATTTTGGTGAAGAAGTAAGCAATGTTCGAAAGACCGTACCAAGAGCAATCTTCATGGGGATCACGATTATTATTATTTTATACCTGGCTATAAACTATGCCTATACCAGGGTAATCGGTTTCGAAGAATTGAAAAACTCGAAGAACATCGCAGCCATTATGGCTTCAAAAGTTTTCGGAGTTCAGGCGGAGAGGATTCTTTCAATCTTGCTTTTTTTCGGTGTGCTGGGTTACGTAAATATTTTGCTAATGAGCAATCCCAGGGTAATGGCGGCCATGAGCGATGATAAAATTTTGCCCGAAGCTTTGGGAAAGAGAAATATCAAAACAGGCGTGTTGACTCATTCTCTAAGTATTTTTGCAGGCTTATCCGTGCTGATTGTATTTTGGGCCAAAGAATTTGACACTATTCTGAGCTTTACGATTTTTCTTGATTGCTTTGGAATGATATTCTCTGCGGGGAGCATTTTTATAATCAGGAAACGAACAGCTCATCTCGATAAAACTGAGATCTTTTCAATGAAACTTTACCCCCTTCTTCCGTTGATCTTTATAACCGCTTATACGTTCGTTGGGATAAGTCTTTTTATCACTGAAACAAAAACCTCGTTTGTAGCCCTTGCAGTACTCGCGATTTTTATGTTGATCTATTTCATTGCTGCACGGTGCGGAAGAAAAACTAAAACCGGTTAGGCCATTATAAATTACCTTTATTCTTCGAAAACAACCCTAAACTGTCAAGAAAACTGAATGGTTTTTGAAGGGTGCATTTTCAAAGTGTCGCAGGACCAAGTGGTTTGTAGAGATACAAACGACGGCCTGGCTTCGGCCGGTGTCCTCCACCAACCGAAATTGCAGCGACAATTTGAAAAGCACTCTCTTGAAGCATTGATTTATCTATTTTTGCCGGATGCATAAAAAATTGAACCTTCTCTTTGTTTTTTTCTTTATCATAAATATTTGCTCCGCCCAGGAAAAATGGACGCTTCGGCAGTGCGTCGAATTCGCCATTGAAAACAATATCTCAATAAAACAACAGGATATAAGAGCCAGGGTGGCTGCAGTCACGTTGAAACAAAGCGAACTATCCAGGATACCCAATGCAAATTTCAGCAACAATGAAGGTTACCGTTTTGGAAAATCTCAAAACCCTTCAACAGGAATATTAGAAAGTCAGAATTTTTTCCAGGTAGGGTTAAATCTTCAGACAAGTGTTGAGATTTTTAACTGGTTTTCAAAAAAGAACATCATCCTGGCAAATGACTGGTCAGCGCAGGCCGAGAGAGCAAGAACGGATAAACTGAAAAATGACCTTTCGCTTTCGGTCGCAAATTCTTATCTGCAGGTTCTGCTGGCACGGGAGCAACAGGAAATTGCAGATTTGCAAATCAAGCAATCGACTGCCCAGTTAGACGTGGTAAACAAGCAGGTAAAAGCCGGAGCGCTTCCCGAACTGAATGCTGTAGAGCTGGAAGCGCAGCTCGCTAATGATAGCGCCACCTATATCTCAGCGAAAGGTAATGTAGAGCAGGCAAAGTATGTATTGAAATCCTACATGAATCTCGATGCTGCTGCACCATTTGAAATAGATGAACCTTCTGCAGACCAGATTCCGCTGGAGCCTATTTCCGAACTTCAGCCGGAAGATGTGTACGCTCTTGCGCTGGCTAATCTGCCGCAACAGAGAGTGAATGAATACAATCTGAAAGCTGCTCAGAAAAATTCACTTGCGGCTAAAGGGTCTCTGTACCCGACGATATCGGCTTACGGAGGTTTAAGTAGCAATTATGGATACTCCAGGACTCCAATTTATGATCAGATTTTTAACGGATATGCCAACAGCGGACTGGTCGTACCCAATGGAATGGGAGGATTTCTCGATGTGCAAAAACCTCTCTATACCAATGGTGGCAAAAAAGGTTATATCACCTCTGATCCGCTCGGAACACAATTCAGCAATAACTTTGGTCAGTCAATTGGAATAAGTATTTCAGTGCCTATATTCAACGGTTGGCAGGCGAAGGCAAACTATGAAAGATCGAAGCTGGATATAAAAACAATGGAGTACCAGGTGCAGCTCGACAACCAAACATTGAAACAGGATATTTACCAGGCGTTCAATTCAGCAATTGTTGCGCTTGAAACTTTTAATTCCGCAGCAAAATCCGTGAATGCCGCGCAGAAAACTTATGATTTTGCGATGAAAAGATTCAATGTTGGGATGTTGGGAACCTTCGAACTGATCACTGATCAGAACAATTTGTTCAG
>JBBSPT010000238.1:0-4892 GCA_038258515.1 Chitinophagales bacterium
AACTCAAATACCGTTGGTGGCAGGTACACGAAAGACTTTGTCCCATTGGCTGACGTCGCCGATATCATCTGGCGCACGACGCGTCCTGCGGATTCGGGGAATCACTTCGCTGATGTGGATGAAAAAAATCCGGATGTGATGAACAACCAGAGTTTGCTCGAACTCTCGCTTCAGAATGATGCCAACATCGATATAGATTTTTGGCTTGACTTTGATATTAAAATGGATCTTGCCAGCCCGATTTTTCACACTGCCGATGACGGTAGCGAAACCCTTCAGCCAAGGAGAGGTGCGCTCCCCTTCAGGGTTTGGCAGATGTACAGCCAGATGATCAAATCACTTGAAGAAGGCGATCTCGTTGGCTTCGTTACAGCAGGGGGCACAATGTCTCACTACGTTGGTGACGCATGTCAACCACTGCATGTTTCTTATTTGCATCATGGAAATATTGGCGGAAATGAATATGGTGTTCATTCTGATTATGAAACCAATCTCATCGACAAGAAAATGGAATTGCTTTTCCTTGGCATAGAAGAGGAAGCTAAAAAAATCACATCAAAAATGCTGATCAAAAAGCCAGGAAGAAATGCTGCAAAACAAATTCTTCAACTAATGAATAACACGGTAAAACGCTTGCCTCCCGCTGAAGTATTGGAAGTTTGGAACGCATCGCGTGGAAGGGGAAAATGGGATAAAATGTGGGAGAGTCTTGGCCAAAGAACTATACAGAATATTGCTGACGGAGCACGAACGATGGCTATATTATGGCAAAGCGCATGGAAACATGGAAATGGAAATGCACAATTTAAGAACGCACAACTTATCGAATTAGCGCAGAAAGACCTTCAGAAAAAATATTCGGATAAAACCTTTGTGCCGTCTTATAAATTGGAAGATCCACGCTATAAGGAAGTTTGTAATTAACCAGCGGCGATAGAAACCGGTTAAAGCGATTTTAGAAACTTAATAATTTTATCCCTTTCACTTTTGTCAAGATTCATAAACATTTCCTTTGAATTCTTTGCTTCTCCATCGTGCCACAAAATAGCTTCTTCAAGTGTTCTCGCTCTTCCATCATGCAGGTAGAAAGGAATACCATTTGTCTTTTCAAATAGTCCAACCCCCCAAAGCGGAGTTGTTCTCCATTCACTTCCAGATGCTAAATAATCAGCACGCCCATCAGCAAGCCCCGGACCCATATCGTGAACGAGCATGTCGGTGTAAGGATGAATTCGTTGATTGGAAATCTGTGGAAGGTTTATGTCCACTCCAGTGGTCAATGTGGGCCGGTGACAACCTGTACAATTCACCTGATTAAATAATTGTTCGCCTCGTTTGTTGTCGGGATCATTTACATTTCTGCGTGCAGGCACTGCCAGGGTTTTTACATAATATGCGACTGCATTCACAATGCTATCGGGCAACTCAGGATCATCCATTTTTTTATCATCCTGTTCCTGTCCGCCGCTGCTTTCCTGGGGCTGCACATAACTCGTGACACCCATATCCTGTTGATAAGCGGTTGCCACCTGGAAGATGATCGTTGATGCATTGGCTTTGAAGCCGAATCTTCCAAGTATATTTTTATTGGTAGTGGAATCAAAAATATAGTTGGCTTTGCCGGTGATCCCATCTCCGTTTTTATCTTCCGGATCCTGAAATGAGAAAATTGTTTTTTCCGGAATATTTTCCAGCAGCCCGACACCAAATACAGGAGGCGCCATCCTTGGCGAAAGATTGTAATCGGATGGCAGAGGCATATAAGGATTAAGAATATTATATTTTGGATTTCGCAAAGTGGTCACTGTTCCGTCAGGATAAGTGACTGGTATATCATTGTATGAAATCTGCATATTCACCTCGGGCCTCAAGCCGAATATCGCCTGGTCCTGCAATTGTAATCCGAAACCCGGAACCGGCAGAGGTGCACCATGCACGTCCTGCCCGGGAAGGCTGATCCGAAATAACATAGACGAAGTTGATTGTCCCGCAGTCGGCGTTCCTTTGCCATCGTTGTGGTGACATGAAATACAGGATACATTATTGAAGACCGGGCCGAGCCCGCCAAAGAATCCCGGACCTGCTGCAACAAAAGTTTGATCAAATGCTTTATCACCAAGATCATGTACCTGCTGGTCTTGTACGCTTAATCCGTTGATCGCATGAGTGAAAGCTTTTGAAGTTTCGTCAAACACCGTAGAAAGACCACCGCTTAGCCTGTCATCATAATTCTGCGGATCGAAAACACTCGCCTTGTTGCACATACTGAATACACAGACCAGCATAATTAAGCCGGCAAGGATAAAGTATTTCTTCATATTTATATTTTAAAAATTGCTGCTGACAAACCAATTTCTGTTATTCAGTCGTTGACGTTTGTCATGATGAAAGGAACAAAATCGTTTTCTAATGTCTCTTTCAAAGAAGCCAAAGCGCTCATCGTTTGTTGAATCTGCACCCGTTGGGTGACGATGGCATCTTCGTAATCAACAGTAATGTTATCAAAAGAATTGATCGCCGCAGTGATCTTTGTTTGTAACAGATTGTCGAGGGATTTATTTTTTGCAGCAACCATATCCTTCAATCCTTTTCCGCCGTTCACACCCATATAAACATTTTGTATTCCTGTGATATTATTTTTAAAGTCTGCAACAGAATTCCCTGAATAAGGAGATTCCACTATCGCAGGATCCCGGGTTTCAAAAGGCTCTCTCATTTTTTCTTCGCCAACCTCTGTACAAATATCAATCAGTCCGCCAGCCATTGCCATGAACACTTCACGCTTCGATCCATAGCGATTACTTCCATTTCCGGCGCTCAAAACTTCTTCTGCAAAATTTTCGGGTGCGCTGGACCAGCTTAGATACAGTGCATTGCAGGAATTTAAGAGATCATTTGCAAGACTGAGCACGTACTTTTTTTGCCTCGAGTCTATTTCATTGTGTTTGCGATTTCTATTTTCTCCGAAGACAATGTATTCCACCGGATGAAACCCACGAAGTGAGAGAGTTAGATTGCTGATGTCGTGAATCCCGAGAGGATTTGTGCTTGCGAGCAAAGAATCCATTTGCACATAATCTGTTGGCCAGGTATCCATTTGCGGATCGTAATCATTGTCTTCCACGGGCCCAAATAAAAAGGATTCACATTGCTCCCAAATATGCCGCATTTTTTTCCAGGCATCCTGTGCATTGACAAGGTTGGCATCACTCGATTCCGTATTTAGAGTTTCAACTGAACCATTCAGATTGGCGGCGGCTGCACTTAACTTCAGATAACTTCCTAAAGCAATGTTATTTACAAAGTCAGTAATGACGGTTTGTTCAAGAGTTTTGAAATCTGTTTCGCCCGGGTCAATTGTATCTGCTTTATTACAGGAAATTATTGAAATAGAAGTTATAATAAAAAGACAAACCAGTATCGTAAGTTTAAAATTTTTATGGTTCATTACGTGAGATTTATGTTTTGAATGATAAGATTGTTTCCGGAGATGGAAGTCTTGAATTTCTCAAGTGGTCGGGAGGCAGGACCCTTCAAAACTTTTCCATCTTTATTAAACTGACTTCCATGTAAGCTGCAACTGTAGCCATTGCCGTTTACCGTCAATTGGTTTTCCTGGTGCGTACAAAGAAGCACAAGCGCTTCATAGGAGTTGTCCTCTTTTTTCTGGACAGCGATATCATAATACAAGCCGGCAGGCCGCACAATCTGTAAGCTGGAATTCTCAAAAACATTCAGCGGTACCGAAATTTGATTTCCATTTAGTGTTGTTTTGAAAATATTAAAATTCTTAGGGCTGCAACTACTGAGTTGTGTAGCTGCAATTCCGGCACCAGCCAAAAGGCAGAAGCTACAACTTGATTTTATAAAATTTCTACGATCCATAATTTGATCTTGTTTTTCTTTTTCCATATTTATATTTTCGGAAAAGAACTTGACTCTTAATGTTCCACAATAAATTCTAAAAGGAATAACCAAATCCAACATTTAAGAACTGGTTGTTTTGCTGATAAGGAATTGCGTTTGGCGGAGGATTGATCACCAATGCAGGATTCTGTTTGCCTGTGTGCAGGATTCTTACGTCTGCTTTTAAAACAATATTTGGAATTGGCAAATAGCTGATGCCCGTAATGATATGTGTCTGCTTTTGAGTGCCATCATAAACTGCTTTCGGAGGAGCAGGGATCGACGAATTTAAATCTATGAGTTCTCCGCGTACGAATGTTATCAATTGCTGCGATGTTTCTGAATTTTTGTGAAGCCAGTCATATCCAACTTCAGCATAAGCGCCATACATTCCCTTGGCGATATTCTTTGCATAAGCAGTGTTGATTTTTGCTGCGTCAGGATAGTGAATATAGGCTCCCAATACTTTCATTGCGAATCCATCTTTTGCATATTGCACATCGGCTTCTCCAAGGTAAATCGGAGTGCCAAATCCACCACTGTCCAGTCCAAGGCTGTCAGCACTTAACTTGCTTAACCCAACTGTTCCGCCAGCGTAGCCGGAAATTTGGGCCTTGAAATTATTGTATGCATACTGCAGAGCTCCCGTTATCGCAAGATTATTCGCCAACGCACTTGAACCTTCACTTCTTCCACCGCGTATGCCCGAACCGTGTTGAAATTCTTCGCTGTTCAATCCATTCATTATGGCCACAGAATAGTTCACCGGAAAACGATTGGCAGATCCGTAAAACCCGACGCCGAGCTCACGCCATGTTGACGGAATTACCAACTGCTCAACAATAGGACGTTCAACACCATTGAAATTTACAGGAAGGTGATTCTCGTTTAAAATTCCTATCCGTGGAATAAAAAGACCGGCAATAATATATTGTTTTGAATTTAAATTGAATTTTAGAAATGCTTGCTCCATTGAAATCTCAGCG
>JBBSPT010000239.1:0-4878 GCA_038258515.1 Chitinophagales bacterium
CATTAATGGTGCGGCTGGGAATCTTGCACCAATTTATAGTACCTATCCAAGCCCTGGCGCGGGTCATTTGAATGAATTCCGGGTATTGCTTGGAGATAAAATTATTGAGGCAAATAAAAAGTTGGTATCCTCGACAGATTCGGTGAGATTATTTACAGGTTCACTAATAATTGAAACACCGAGAAGGGCCAATTTGGGCTGGCCTTCCGATTTGAGCAAATATACACGTACAACAAAATCCGGTACTAATTTGGTGCGACTGCCAGTGCGATTCTTAAAGATAAATGAGGATGTTGCTATCTGGAGTTTGCCTGTTGAGATGTTTTGCGAAATTTCCAATGAAATTCGTGATCGATCTCCCTTTCCTTACACTTTTTATTTCGGATACACGAACGGGTGGCTGGGATATCTCCCAACAGAAAAAGCGTTTCAGCATGGCGGATATGAAGTTGACGTGGTATCTCCTTATACTCCCTCTGTAGAGCGTGATGTAAAGGAATCTGTTTTGGGATATTTGCAAGGGGAGATGCGAAGTGAACAATAATGAAGAGTTGTATGGTTGTGTGTGCCGCATTAAATCGGTCAGAAAAAAATCTCTAAAATATCTATTATGAAAGTGTACCTAAAATTATTGGACATTAGTTTTCAAAAGAATTCATCGCCATTTAAGTTTGTTCTCTTTTTATTCCTGTTTTCTATTTTCATTACTAAGAATGTGCTTTCTCAACAGGATAAGTCCACTTTCTCTTGGCCTGATGGGAAGCAAATGGCAGTAAGTCTTACTTTCGATGACGCCCGAATGAGCCAGGTAGATGTTGGAACAGCGGTGCTAAATCAATACGGAGTCAAAGCTACATTTGTTCTCGTTCCATCAAGCGTGGAGAAGCGGCTCGATGGATGGAAGAAAGCAGTGGCCGATGGGCATGAAATGGGGAACCATACGCTGTTTCATCCATGCTCCGGCAACTTTGCCTGGTCCAACGAAAAAGCATTGGAAAACTATTCACTCAAGCAAATGAAAAAAGAACTAATAGATGCAAACAATAAAATTGAGGAATTGTTAGGAACAAAACCTACAGTATTTGCCTATCCATGCGGATCAACATTTGTAGGAAGGGGTAAAAACACCAAAAGTTATGTTCCCCTAATAGCTGATTTGTTTTTAGCCGGAAGAGGCTGGTTGGATGAAGGTCCTAACGATCCGGCTTTTTGCGACTTTGCTCAACTCACTGGGATGGAAATGGATGGGAAAGATTTTGATCAGATTTTGCCTCTTTTGGAAAATGCAAGAAAGACAGGAGCATGGTTGGTTCTTGCAGGCCATGAAATGGGGGAGTCTGGCGAACAGACTACAAGACTAAAAATGTTGAAGAAGCTGATGGAGTACGCACAAGACCCTGCAAATAAGATTTGGATTGCACCAATGGGAACAGTGGCAAAATATGTTCAGAGCCAAAGAAAATAAGGAAGCGTTGGAAAATATTTTATGCTGTGCAATATCTTAAGTTATTTATTATTGAGCTAATCGATAGGTAGTGATAAATCGGGAAACATCTGGTTGTAACTAACTACATTAATCGTAGAAGTTCATCATTCTTTTAAAACTAATGGCTGTCGCTCATAGCAATACATGTAGCACAAGATCTGCAAGATTCTTAATACAAAGTTCACCTCTTCTGCATTTAGACGGGAAAGAAATGTTGATCACCTTTACCGATCCTGTTCCGGATTGGGTGCATGAGAAAACCGCAATCGAACCACAAGAGTGGCTTCCCAATTCGCTTCACATTTTAAATTCAACATATCGATCTACCGGCCGATTTGGAATTTTACTAAAAGCATCGAATACGCTAATTGAAAATTGTCTCTTTGAAAATAACGTTGCCGGCATTCATATGGGTGGTGAATGGAGTTGGGGTTATTGGCTGGAGTCAACTAATCCAAAAAACGTTGAAATTAGGAAATGCACTTTCCGGGATAATCATTTGGAGATGGATTATGCGGGTGAAAAAATGGACATGGCCATCAGCATTGCCAGTTGGACCAATCCGGATAAATTGGGGGAGCATTCTGAAGTTTTGTCCGGCCTGGTGCGTGACATATGCATCCACGACAACTTGTTCGAAAATGAATCGGTTTGTGCAAGCCTGCAAAACTGTGATAATGTCTGGTTCTGGAACAACACACTGAAAAATTGTGGCAAAGATTTGTTAGTAAATGAAAAGACTGCGAAAAATATATATCGTGACGCCCCTAAATCAAATTACTGATTCAAACATTGTGTATTTATGTTGGACTCTAAATCAATCAGATGAAAAAAAAATTGGCACTTATCCCCTTTCTATTAATAATGGTTTCATTGTTATATGCCCAACTTCCCCAGGTATTTTCCAAAGAAAGAGCCTCTGAAGCTGATTCAACCGCTACCGTTCGCCGTTATCTTTCCCCTTTAAAAATTTTATGGAAAACTCAAAATGCAGAGACGAATATTATAAATGAAAAACGATTGCTGCAAAGAGGAAATGGACAAGCCGATTTGTCGAACAATAATATGTGCATTTTAAAAAGCACAATGGATCTACATCCCGCGCTGTTGTTGGATTTTGGAAAAGAATTGCAGGGAGGTTTGCAGATTGTAACAGGCATGTTTAAAAGTGGAAAACCGGTTTCGCTGCGAATTCGCTTTGGCGAATCAGCCAGCGAAGCAATGAGCGATGTAGAGCCGGTTCATAATGCTACGAATGACCACGCCATGCGAGACATGATTGTGAAAGTTCCCTGGTTGGGTAAACTTGAAATCGGAAACACGGGTTTTCGTTTTGTTAGGATAGATCTTGTGGATGATAATACAGAATTCGAATTGAAAGAGGTGCGAGCTATTTTCAACTTTCGTGATATTCCTTATCTGGGTTCTTTTAATTGCAATGACACATTGTTAAATAAAATTTGGCTAACAGGAGCTTATACGGTACAGTTAAATATGCAGGACTATTTATGGGACGGCATCAAGCGAGACCGCCTCGTTTGGATAGGTGATATGTATCCTGAAACATCCACGATCACAGCGGTTTTCGGATACAATGATGTGGTTCCAAAGAGCCTTGATCTTGCCCGTAACATCACGCCATTGCCAAAATACATGAGTGGAATGGTTTCATATTCTATGTGGTGGATCATCATTCAACAAGACTGGTATATGCACACCGGCGATCTGGATTATCTAAAACAACAAAAGTCATATTTAACAGGCCTGTTAAATCACCTGGTCGAAAAAATAGATTCTAACAACAGTGAAAACCTGGATGATGGCGAACGTTTTCTTGACTGGCCAACGTCCGAAAATCCGCAGGCGATACATGCTGGTCTCCAGGCAATGATGGTAATGGCATTGAAGGCAGGAGCAAATTTATGTGAGATTTTAAAAGACCCTGCAACCGCTACCAAATGTGAAAGAGGTATTGAACGATTGAAAAAAAATGTGCCCGAAGCCAATGACATAAAGCAGGCAGCAGCAATGCTCGCAATGGCAGGATTGATGCCTGCTGAAAAAGCTGATAAGGAAGTGATATCTGTGGGTGGTGTAAAAGATTTTTCTACTTTCTATGGCTATTACATGCTTCAGGCAAAAGCTATGGCGGGTGATTACCAGGGTTCGTTGGATGCCATCCGGGAATACTGGGGTGCCATGCTTAACCTTGGTGCTACATCGTTTTGGGAAGATTTTAATATGGACTGGCTGCCTGATGCGGCAAGGATTGATGATCTTATTCCCGCAGGCAAAAAAGATATTCATTGTTCCTACGGAGATTACTGTTACAAAGGGTTCAGGCTAAGCCTTTGCCATGGCTGGGCTTCCGGTCCTACTCCATGGCTTACAGAGCATGTGTTGGGAATCAAGGTAGAGGTGCCGGGTTGTAAAGTGATAAAAATAGCACCTCACCTGGGCGATTTGAAATTCGCTGAAGGCACTTTTCCAACACCTTATGGAATAGTAAAAGTGAAGCACACCAAACTGGCGAATGGAAAAATCAAATCAGAAATTTCTGCGCCCAAAGAAGTAAAAATAATTAGAGAGTTAAAATGATTTGCTATCTTTTTTTACACGGAGTGATAACAGCATGTCTAAAAATAAAATGACGTTTAGCAGACAGTCAACTTTCATGAATTGAAATGCAGCAAGAATACAATCGTGAAAATTTATTATTGCATTATCTTATGAACCGGATTACTTCACTCTAATTGAAATATTAAACACTATTAAATTTTTTATCTGTGGTAAAAATTAATTTGATTATGAAACATCTATTCTTTCTGTTTATCCTGTTTTCCTTCCCGGGCTTGTCCTACTCACAATCTGTGAAAGAGAGCAATGAGAAAATCAATATAAATCCGGCTTTATTAAGTAGTACCTGGAACGCACAATGGATCACCTGCCCGGAGGCCCCTGCACGTGGGTATGGCGTTTATCATTTTCGTAAAAGTTTTTCAATCACTGAAAAACCTACTCATTTTATTATTCACGTGTCTGCTGACAACCGTTACAAACTATATATCAACGGTGAGGAAGTGGGAAAAGGGCCAGCGAGAAGTGATTTATACAATTGGAATTTTGAAATATATGACATTGCCTCCCGTCTTTCAAGTGGAAAAAATAGCATAGCAGTTCTTGTTTGGAATATGGGAGTAGATGGCCCCGTAGCGCAGATTTCAAATCAAACTGGTTTTTTATTGCAGGGTGATAAGAAAGCGGAAGAGGTTTTAAATACGGATACTAGTTGGAAAGTTTTGCATGATATTGCATATAAACCATGTGCTATTGAGATGGGCTCCATTTTAAATAGTTATATGGCAATAGGAGCAGGCGATGCGGTTACCGGA
>JBBSPT010000240.1:0-4872 GCA_038258515.1 Chitinophagales bacterium
AAATAGAGATCGTTTGAGTCTTTCAGATTATAGTCGTTTGGCAAAAGACATTTTCCAAAACCTTAACCCTTCATCCGATATTTATTTTTCGCAGGGACCGATGGATGTGCTGGATCATAGTTGCAGTAAAATGGGTTTCGGGGGAAAGATGTGTATTGACGACACGTTCAGGTACGAAGAAGAAATCGATGACAATTACCGCCATGAAAAAACTGCCTGGCAAAATGCGTCAAACTCAATGAGAGAAAAATTTGCGGAAATAAAATTGATTAACGATTCTTTACTGGGAATGGACATCCCTTGTTTAATAATTTCTGTCAAAAAAAACAGGAAGAATCATGTGAAGGAACTTCATCAAGCTCTCTGCAGGAATGATCAGTTTGCTGCAATTAAAATGATTCTCTATGTCGAAGATTCCGTGGATGCCAATGACCTGGCAACTGCACTTTGGCGGTTTTGCAACAACCTTGATCCATGGCGCGATCACGTTATCTTCAAAACACCGCTTGCTTCAGATACTTCAAAATATACTGCCTGCATTGGTTTTGATGGAACCATCAAGACCAAAGAGTTTGATGATTTCCAGCGGGATTGGCCAAATATTATCGTTGCGGATGAAAAAACGATTGCTTCGGTAGATGCAAAATGGAACTCGCTCGGGCTCGGAACATTTATTCCATCACCTTCCCTGAAATTTAAAGATCAGATGTATGGGGAAGAAGCGGTCGCTGCCCCGTAAATGCAATAGTGATTAAAAATTAGTTGGTTTTAAATATCGGTTGCTTCACCATAAGCTACTGCTGTGGCTTCCTTGATCGCCTCGCTCATTGTAGGATGAGGGTGAATTGCATTTAAAATTTCATGCGCCGTGGTTTCAAGTTTTCGTGCTACAACAACCTCCGCAATCATCTCGGTTACGTTATTTCCAATCATGTGGGCCCCGAGAAATTCTCCATATTTCGCATCGTAGATTACTTTTACAAAGCCTTCGGTAGCTCCTGCGGCGGTTGCTTTTCCACTTGCAGAAAATGGGAATTTCCCAACCTTTAATTCATAGCCGGCTTCTTTCGCCGCTTTTTCAGTATAACCAACAGAGGCTATCTCAGGTGAACAGTAGGTGCATCCGGGTACATTATTATAATCAATGTGGTCAGGCTTTTTACCTGATAAATGTTCTGCGGCGTTGATACCTTCTTTCGTTGCTTTGTGTGCAAGGGCTTGCGCTGGAGTGCAGTCGCCAATGGCATAGATACCCGGCACATTAGTGAGTTGATTTTCATCTACCACAATCTTTCCCTTCTCAGTTTTTACCCCCAATTTTTCCAACCCAATATTTTCAATATTCGCGACAATGCCTACCGCACTCAATAAAATATCAGCGTCAATAATTTGTTCTCCATCTGCTGTTTTTATTGTGGCCTTTATCCCATCACCCGAAGTATCCACTGTGATAACTTCGCTATTGGTCATAATTACGATACCCTGCTTTTTGAAATTCTTCTCAAGTTCCTTCGAAACTTCTTCATCTTCCACCGGCACTATCCTCGGAAGAAACTCAACAAGCGTAACTTTAGTACCCATGCTGTTATAGAAATAGGCAAATTCAGTTCCGATAGCGCCCGAACCTACAACGACAATAGATTTTGGCTGCGAAGGCAATGACATTGCTTCCCTGTAACCGATCACTTTTTTGCCATCCAGTTTAAGTGCAGGTAATTCTCTTGCCCGGGCACCTGTAGCTATAATTATATTTTTTGCTTCGATGGTTTGCTTTTTATTATTTGAATCTGTGACTTCCAGTTTCCCCGCGCCAATTAATTTACCATTGCCCATGATCACATCAATCTTATTTTTTTTCATCAGGAATGTGACACCTTTATTCATTTTGTCTGCAACTCCCCTGCTCCTCTGAATGACATTTCCGAAATTCTGGCTGAATTCTTTTATCTCGATACCATAGTCTGCTGAATGCTTGGCATATTCATATACCTGGGCGCTCTTTAGCAAAGCTTTTGTTGGGATGCAACCCCAATTAAGACAAATACCACCAAGGCTTTCGCGTTCAACAATCGCCACTTTTTTTCCCAATTGAGAAGCTCTGATAGCCGCGGGATATCCCCCGGGTCCACTGCCTAAAACGATTAAATCGTATGCCATAAGTTTATAGATTTTATTTGTAAAAAACGCGTGGCAAAATTACTTTGTATTGCGCAAAGCGCAAAAAAGCAGTGCTGAATTGATAGTGGTCAAATGTAGAATCCTATCACTCAAAATAAAATTTATAACCAAGTAAAGAAGAGCACGTTTGACTAATGTATTTTCCTATTTCCTGCTTTCGTGTTTCCCGCTTCATGCTTTCACGACTTCTGATGTTCCTCCATTGTTTTCAGCGTGTTAATGCTGAGGTTAAATTCAAACCCAATGAGAACAACAAGCGAATTTATAAAGATCATGATCATCAATACCATTACGGTGCCAATGGATCCGTACAAAAGATTGTATCGCCCGAAACTATTGACAAATGCGGAGAAGCCGATCGTCGCAATAATACTGAGGAAGGTTGCTATGACGGCTCCGGGAGAAACAAGACGCCATCGCCTCGTCGTTGATGGAGCGTACTTGTAAATAAATGCATAAGATGAAAAAATAAGTCCAATTATAAAAAGCCATCTTCCGTAAAGAATCAATTGCTTTATAGTTTCATTTTCTATTCCAATAAAACTCAAAATATTAGATTGGACGAGTAACAGGATGAGGCATAATAATAAGAGTCCAAACAGGAGGATTGTCAGCTTAATGGCTTCCCATCTTTTCCTGAAACCTTTTATTTTTTTGAACCCAATGTAGTCTTTGTTGAAAGAACGCATAAGACCAATGACGGCATTGGAAGCGAAGAACAAAGACAGTAAAAATGTGAATGATATGAGCCCGATTTTTGAACCATAAATAATTTCATCAACAAACTGAATGACGCCCTGGTTGTAGTTGCGTGCAGGAATCACGTCGCGAATCAACCTATGCAACTGATTCGTGAGTGACAATTTGGAAATAAATGGAAGATTTGGAATCAGTGTAAATAAAAAAAGACAGGTTGGCGGAACCGACATTATAAAATTGTAGGAAATCGCTGCAGCTCGTTCTGTAAGAAAAGGAACACTGAAGCCGGTAAAAAATTTCTTCAATACTTCATACAGTGTAAATCCCTGGAAGCCGGGAGGTTTCCATTCCTTACTCTTTTTTTGGAGGTAATTTACCGGGTGAATGTTTATGAAATTACGAACAGGTTCTGTCAAAATGAATGTATTGGTGGACGATATATGCCAATCATTTCTCTTCTCTAAAGTAGCATTTAAAACTTGTACTAACTGTAAACTTATTTTTGTTGCTGTCTTTTTCTTATAAGGCTATCAAGGGCTTTCTGGTATGCCTTCGCATAGATTAAATGTTCAGTATAGGTCGTTGCAAAATCAGAATATCCGGAGAAATCTGATCGCGCCACAAAAAACAGGTAGTCCGTTTCAGGCATATTCAATACCGCATCAATCGTTTTGATAGAAGGCGTACAAATGGGCCCCGGCGGAAGACCCGCATTCATGTATGTGTTAAAAGGTGAAACATAAGCCAGATGCCTGTGATATATTCTTTTCAATCCAAAATTTTTCATGGCAAATTTAACCGTTGGGTCAGCGGCCAGTCTCATGCCCCTGCGAATTCTGTTCACATATACACTGGCGATCTTCCCCTTGTCATCAGGTTTATTGGATTCTTCTTCCACAATGGACGCCAGCGTGTACACTTCTTTGGGAGTCAGGTGCAAACCGGCTGCTCTTTTCGATCTCTCTTCATTCCAAAATTTTTCATCTGCTCTTGATAATTTTTTTAATACTTCTTCCGTCCCGGTGTTCCAATTGTATTCGTAGGTATTTGGAATCACCAAAGTCATCAAGGTATTTGTATCTACCCCGAATTGAAATAACGAATCGTTACTTTTCAAAAAATTTATAACCTGGGTTGAATCGGGTTCCAGGCTGTTCGAGATTTTCTTAGCCAGGTCTTCCGGCGTTCTCAATTTCGTAATCACAAGGTTCACAGGATCCTGCCTTCCTGCTTTGAGCATTCTCACGAGATTCACCAGGCTGATGCTTTTCCCGATTTTATATCTTCCGGGTTTTACCCGTTCGGGATAATTGGCGTAGTCAGACACCTTGTCCAGCCAGAAAACATTGGAAATTATACCCTCACTGATCAGATCATTTTTTACCTGCTGATAGTTTGTGCCTGTGTGAATGTAGAAAAAACCACCTTCGGGTGAATTGAGACGAGGACCAAACAGCATCCAACCCAGGTAACCTCCCGCAGCAACTATCAATATAAAAACAAGAAGGAAAATTCTTTTAAGACTCATGCTAATAATTCTCATTTACTGGATAAATGGCCGAAGAGTGTTGCACGAATAAACGTGCAATTTAATTTAAAATATCTCCCGGATCTAATACAAAAAACCTGCCTTAAGAAGCAGGATTTTGACACTTTTAGCGTAATTAGGAAAATATTATTATTGACGACCTGGGGTGTTACCGAAGCCATTGACTGAGCAGAAATAAAATGCTATCCGCCGCCGCCAGGGCTTGGTGCCGGATTAGCAGGTAACGGCTGAGGCTGAACGGTTCCAGGCAATGGTGTTGTATTATTCTGCGGCTGAATCGGTGTTCCAACAGGTGCTTCGTTTATCAGGTTGTCTCTTTGTGAATTCGGTCCTCCTCTCGGGATAAACATGGCTGAGGTGAGGCACAAAACGCCGATGATCGCAGCAAAAAGCCATGTTCCTTTTTCCAGGATGTCAGTTGTTTTTTTCACTCCCATCAATTGATT
>JBBSPT010000241.1:0-4831 GCA_038258515.1 Chitinophagales bacterium
GGTGAATGACGCCGTACAAAAAGGAGCAACCGTATTGACCGGCGGCAGCCGCATGGATAAAAAAGGATACTACTTCGAACCTACCGTTCTCGCTAATGTGAATCACGATATGCTTGTAATGAAAGATGAATCATTTGGACCGATAATTGGCATCATGAAAGTCATCAATGATGAAGAAGCCATTCAGATGATGGCGGATACTGAATATGGCTTAACAGCTTCTGTCTATAGCTCAGATAAATCAAGAGCCGAAAAAATCCTGACGCAATTAAATACGGGAAGCGGCTATTGGAATTGCTGTGACAGGGTAAGCGCCTCGCTTCCATGGAGCGGAAGAAAGCATTCGGGGTTTGGAGTTACGCTCTCCCATGCAGGGTTACGTGCTTTTACAAAACCGAAAGCATGGCATTTAAAAAGTTGAAATTAAACATTGAGGATTTACATTGCAAATAAACCTTTGTTCAACAGTTGTAAGGTCTTTTCTTTATGCTCTCTTGAGACAAGAATAGAAATATTATGCTGGCTTCCACCATAACTTACCATCCGCACAGGAATGCCCGATAAACTGGCAAATACTTTTGCAAGCACATCCGGCGTTTGAGTGATCTGGTTTCCCACAATAGAAACTATTGTTTGATCGCTGTCAACTTCCACGGTTCCATACAGTTCCAATTCCTTCACGATTTCCTTTAAGAATGTATCATTGTCAATCGTCAGAGAAACGGCCACTTCGGAAGTGGTAACCATGTCAATTGCCGTTTGGTATTTTTCAAAAACTTCGAATATTTTTCTCAGGAATCCATAAGCAAGCAACATGCGGCTGCTCTTAATTTTTATCGCAGTGATGGCATCTTTAGCGGCGACTGCCTTTACTCCTACGCTTCCTGCTTCACTTTCAATCAGGGTGCCCGCAGCATCAGGCTGCATTGTGTTCAGCAATTTCACAGGGAATTTAAAATGCTGTGCAGGCCAAATGCTCGCAGGATGTAAAATTTTTGCTCCGAAGTATGCCAGCTCTGCGGCTTCCTCAAAACTAAGGCGTCCAATGGGTTTTGTTTCTCCCACAATACGTGGGTCATTGTTGTGCATGCCATCGATATCAGTCCATATTTCGCATATGCTCGCATTAATAGCACCAGCAACTAATGACGCGGTGTAATCACTTCCCCCGCGTTTTAAATTGTCAACTTCACCTTTTGAATTTCTGCAAATGTAACCCTGGGTCAGAAAAACGGTCGTGTCTTTATATTTCTTTAAAATTTGTGACAACTTCACTTTTATACTTCCCACCTGCGGTTCACCAAATGAATCGATCGTCATGAAATCAAGCGCCGGTATCAATGTGTGGCTAATGCCTTTTTCAAAGAGAAAAACACTAAATAATTTTGTGCTCAACAATTCTCCTTGTGCAAGTATGTCTTTATTCAATGCTTCGCTGTAGGAGATTTTTAGAATAATGTTCAAAAATTCGAAATGCTCAGCAAGGATATTTTTTGCTTTTTCGTAACCTTCTTCACTCTTTACCAGGTCGCGAATGAAATTTTGATAATGCGCCTCTAACGCGTCTATTTTTTGTCTTGCCTCTCCACGATCACCACTGCTGAGACACTGGCTAATTTCAGTAAGGGCGTTGGTGGTACCACTCAAAGCGCTCAGTACAACTATTTTAGCCTCATCATCTTTCATGATTAGCTTTGAAATTTGATCCATTCGTTCCGGCTTGCCAACGCTGGTGCCGCCAAACTTCATTACTTTCATCTTATTATATTCTTATGTTTTTTTAATTGCGCTGCAAATGTAATCCATAGCTGGAATTTTACAGAAACTGTCGAAGCCATGTGATCGCGTCACCACTATTAGAGGTTGGAGCTTTACTTTGAAGATTACTATAATGTGATTCTGAACTTCTCTCCTAAATCAGTAAGTTCTTTAACTACTTGTGGCAATAAGGCGAAACCATTCTTCATTCTTTCAATTTCGAATTCGGTTTCCTGCTGGCCCGGTATGTAAACACGCTGCTGACCTTCTACAGGGGTTGAGGTTCTAAATCTTTTTATCCAATTGTCCATCTCTTTTTTAAACTCTTCAGCGGGCCTGAACGCGTCAATTCGCATAGCTCCGAAAAAATGCCCAAGACCTTCGCCCGGCCTGTTTTCAGGCATAGGAACATAAGCAGGAAATGGCGGAACCCAGGGACCATAATTTGCACCGCTCAAAATAGCCGAAAAAATATCGACTATTGCGCCTAACGCATATCCCTTATGGCTGCCATGTTCTTTATCACCACCAAGGGGCAACAGTGCTCCACCGTTTTTTATTTCACCCGCATTTGTTGATGGCTGTCCTGCTTTCGTCTGCACCCATCCCAACGGAGCATCCTCATTTTTTCGCTGAAGGATTTCTAACTTCCCGTTTGCAGCAGTGGTTGTTGCAAAATCAGCCACAAAAGGTTCCTCGCTTCCCGCAGGTATTGCAACCGCTATTGGATTAGTTCCTAATAATCTTTCTGCAGAATAAGTTGGCGCGACAAGCGCAGAGGCATTCGTCATAGAAATTCCGATCATGTCATGGTGTAAGGCCATCATCGCATGTGTGCCGGCTATTCCATAATGATTGCTGTTCTTTACGCTTACCCAGCCTGTGCCTGCTATTTTAGCTTTATCAATAGCGACCTGCATGGCGAAAGGCGCAACTACCAAACCCAATCCCGCATCGCCATTCACTACAGCGGTCGAAATGGTTTCATATAAAATTTTTATTTCCGGATTTGTGTTGATACGTTTCGCATCCCATAAACGAACGTAACCGGAAAGTCTTGCCACACCGTGACTATCTACGCCGCGAAGGTCAGCAGACAATAAAGAAGAAGTCGCCGTTTCCGCATCCTTTTCACTGCATCCAATGGCTAAAAATACTTTCTTGACAAATGGATAGAGTCTCTCATAGCTATAGTTTTCCTGCATGCGGCAAAAGTAAGCGATGATTTTAGATTTCAGATTTCACTGATAAGATTTTAGATTTGCGAAATTGTGAATTTGCTATTTACTTAATTATATGGGTAGAATATTTGAAGTGAGAAAATCCACCATGTTTGCAAGGTGGGACAAGATGGCTAAACAATTTACCCGTATTGGTAAAGAAATAGACATTGCCGTAAAGCAGGGCGGCCCCGATGCCGATAATAATTCAGCATTGCGTCGATGCATTATAAATGCAAAGGCAGTGAATATGCCTAAAGACCGAGTAGAAGCTGCTATCAAACGGGCAATGGGCAAGGACAAATCGGACTATCACGAAGAAGTATATGAAGGTTATGCCCCACATGGAGTAGCAATATTAGTGGAAACTGCAACTGATAATCCAACAAGGACAGTCGCAAATGTGAGGATGCATTTTAATAAAAACGGTGGCTCCCTTGGTACCAGTGGAAGCGTTGCTTTCATGTTTGACCACATGGGTGAATTTAAAATAAAAAAAGACGACCTGGATATTGAGGAGCTTGAGCTTGATCTTATTGATTATGGATTGGAAGAAATCGGAGAAGACAGGGAAGGAAATATTATTATCCGTACTCCCTTCAATGAATTTGGCCATATGAACAAAGCATTAGAGGAAAAAAAGCTCGAGGTAATAACTGCGGAGCTTACCCGCATTCCAACTAATACCGTTGACCTGCCCGAAGACCAGGCGGATGATGTTTTGAAATTGGTGGATCATCTTGAACAGGACGACGATGTACAAAAAGTTTATCATAATCTGAAGTGATCAGACATTAGCTTCGTCACTTACCATACCCGGGGAATATCCAGTGCATAATTTCCTCCTTTAAAAGCATAAATAAAATATTTTATTTTGATATTTTATGCATTAGCTGTTACGATTGCATCCTTGTTGTATAAACAACAACTCATCAATACAACCGGATAGCTTTGTTTTCTATCTTTAAATAAATTCAGATACATGAATCTCAAATTCGTTCTGTCAACCCGAATTCTTTTACTTTTTATTATTCTCTTTTGTTTCTCCTGTTCTAATGCACAGAAAGCATACGATTATACTGCTCAATGGAAAAAGATTGAGGACCTGGTAAAAAAAGGTTTAACTAAATCAGCGATTGCAGAAGTTGATAAAATATATATTTCAGCTAAAAAGAGCAGTAATGATCCGCAGGTCATAAAATCGCTACTTTATAAAATAACGTTAAATCAAAACATCCAGGAAAATGCTTCTGTAAAAAGTATTGACTCCTTGGAACAGGAAATCTCCTCTTCAAAAGAACCTGCTAAGTCAATACTGGAAAGCATAACTGCCCAGATGTATTGGAATTACTTTCAACAGAATCGCTACCAGCTTTATCAAAGAACCAACACAGTTAATTTTGAGAAAAAAGATATTGCCACATGGACTGCAGATGACTTGCAAAAAAAGATTGGCCAACTATACCTGGCATCTATTCAGCATGTAAAGCTTTTACAAGAAACGAAGCTCGATCCTTTTGATGCGATAATTTTGAAAGGTAACGTCCGCTATCTGCGCCCCACGCTTTATGATTTACTGGCGCACCGCACCTTAGATTATTTTAAAAGTGACGAGCGGGATATCACAAGGCCTGCATACGCCTTTGAAATCAATGACAGTAGAGCATTCGCCCCCGCGGATGAGTTTGTGAAAAGCACGTTTATCACCAAAGACTCTTTATCACTACATCAAAAGGCGTTATTGATTTTCCAGGAGCTTTTAGCATTCCATGCCAACGATGCAAAGCCCGATGCGTTGATTGATGCGGATATCGAACGCTTAATTTTTGTGAACCAGTACGGTGTAATGGAAA
>JBBSPT010000242.1:0-4829 GCA_038258515.1 Chitinophagales bacterium
GTATAGCTCGACTCAGGATCAATATTTGGAGTATTTTTCTTCAGGATTGCGAGATTCCGTGCAACAAGTGAAACCATCAATGTTCTAATAGGTGTCTTTGTGAATAAACTGGCAGGCAGTGTGTAACCTAAAGTGATCTGGCGCAGTTTTATAAATGATGCATCATAAACATATCTTTCCGATGCTCGTTCTCCTAACTGTCCCCAATAATTCCTGGCTTCACCAGGCGCAAGGGTTTTCGAAAACGGCTTGAAACTGGTACCATCTTGTGTAACACCTGTTATAACCAATGGCGCTTCACCTTCACGTCCCTGGAGCGATGCTTTCGTCAGCCCGGCCTCATCGAGACGTACATTCGTGCCGGAATAAATATTACCGCCTGACTTGAAGTCGATCAGGAAAGAGAGATTTACACCTTTGTAACTAAACGAGTTTGTAAGACCACCAGTGAAATCAGGAACTCCTCCTCCAATAATTTGATAAGAATTGTCTGTCAAAGGGGTACCGCTTGAATCATAAACAAGGTTTCCGGATGGATCTGTCATTTGAACTTTACCTGTGATCATACCATATGGATAGCCTATTATATGTTTGATGAATACGTTACGGGTTCTGGGCTCTTCACCAACGACTTCCTTCTGGTCACCAATAAGGGAAATCACCTTGTTGTGATTTTGAGCAAAGTTCAATGTAACATTCCAGGTCAGGTTTCCCTTAACTGGTGTACCGGTGAGCAATAACTCTATTCCCTTGTTACTTAATCTTCCGAGGTTCACCGTAGTTTTTGTAAAGCCAGAGGCACGGGAAATGCCGGCATCTAAAATATCATCTGTTGTCTGTTGATCATAATATGTCAGGTCAAATCCCAACCTGCTATTGAACAAGCGCATTTCGAGTCCAACCTCTTTTTCTGTTGAAGTGAAAGGAATGAGATCAGGGTTCGGGAAAGTTGATCCATTGCTAAGGCCGGAACTCAGAGCTCCAAGAGGGTACCCTACGTGAGTCGCGGACGCCGAGTATGCAAGGAGAGTACTGTAAGCACCTACTGAAGCAGCAGAACCTACTTGTCCCCAAGAACCTCTTAATTTACCATAGGTCATCCATGATGGCATAGTCAATGCATCAGTGAAGACAAAACTTCCACCAATTGAAGGATACAAAATTCCATTCTTGGTTGGATTCAACTGGGAGAACCAGTCCTGACGGGCCGTACCGGTTATGAACAAATAGTTATTGTAGGAAATTTCCGCAGAACCAAACAGCGAATTGATTCCTGTTTCTGAAATTCCATAGCCAAAATTTCTTTGGTTGGCATTATTAATTGCGGCAAAAAATGGAGTATTAAAACCGTTTCCATTTGCAGAGATATTTTCAGATTTCCGGCGCATCCTGTTTCCTCCGACAAAGGCATTTACGCCAATTTTATTAAAGGTCTTATTGAATCCCAATGTCCATTCGTAGTTCACTTCCCGAACGCGGTTCTCACGCTCTGACATACTACCGGTCCGGCTATAGCCAGTACCTTGGGGAGTAAGGCCGGTTCCTCTTCTTGTATAGAAGTCCATCCCAGCTTGTCCTGTCAGGTAAAGAAAGTCAGTGATATCATACCGCAACTGCGCAGAAGGAAGTACCCGATCACGGACATCTTCGTTGATAAATTGGTAAACAGCCCAGTACGGGTTCTGTGTCCACAGATCGTCATTACGCTGATACTCCTCTCCGGGCGATTTGTGATCGTAAATCTGAATCCCCATAGCCTGCTGCATATCCAAAGACGGAACAGCTCCCGGCTTATTAGGATCGCCGATAAGATCCAGCACGTTGATATCTCCGGAAAGGCGATAAAGCGATTGGATCGCGTTACCAGGAGAATCAGAAATACTAGGCCTGCCATGTACTTTCTCGTTCGAGTACAGAACTTTTGCAGCCAGCGAAAGCCTTTTGCCAAACTTGGAATTAATGGCAAAGGAAGAGTTAATCCGGTCAAAGCCAGAATTTGGTATAATTGATTTGTTGGTAAGATCAGCTACCGAGAAGCGAAAATTCGTATTATCGGTGCCTCCGATCAATGCCAGGGTATTTGAAAAAGTGTAGCCGTTTTCTAAAAACTTATCGACATTATCACCTGCATATGCATATGGCCGCGAAACTCCATCAAACTGGACAGTAGAACCTCCATATTTTGGCCCCCATCCATTCGAACCCAATCCATTGTTCCAGTATTCGTCAATGGTCTGGGGAGTTTTTGCGACTCTTGTTTGCAAAGTTGCCCCCGAGTAATATCCTCCACCGTGGGTTGTTTGCCGATCCAGCAAATTGTTTAGGGTTTCAAGCACATAGTTGGAATTTATTTCAATTCCCAAACCTTTGGTACTCTTTCCACTCTTTGTTGTAATTAATATTACTCCGTTTGCAGCACGGGCGCCGTAGAGCGCTGCCGCTGCTGCACCTTTTAATACAGTCATGGTTTCCACATCGTCAGGATTGATACTATTCATACCATCGCCTCCATCTGCACCTCCCCAAACACCGGCCTGGCCGAAGTTTGAATTATCCATTGGGATACCGTCGATTACATACAGCGGTTGGTTATTGCCGGATGTTAGTGTTTTAGCGCCCCGGATAACCACCCGGGTTGAAGCGCCAGGTCCTGACGCGATCTTCGTTACGTTCACGCCCGCTACGCGGCCTTCAAGTGAATTGACGACACTGTTTTCTCTCGCCTGTGTCATGCTTTCACCAGAAACCTGGGTAACAGAATAAGCCAAAGCTTTCTCAGATTTTTTAATTCCGAGAGCTGTAACAATTACGCTGCTCAATTCCTGCACATCGCCGGCAAGACTAAGATTGATTGAAGAGCGGTTTCCAATATTTACTTCCTGTGATTTGAAGCCAACGGAAGAATAAACCAAGGTGGAAGAACCCTGGGGAACTGAAATGCTGTACACACCGTCAGCGTTTGATGTAGTTCCGCCTGTACCGCCTTTCACAGTCACGTTGACGAAAGGCATAGGTTTTCCACTGGCATCAGTGATTTTTCCGGTAACAGTCCGTTGCTGGGCCAGAGCCGAAGGCATACCCAAAACAACGAAGAGAACCAGAAGCAGTAGTGATTGAATTTGTTTCATAAATGTTTGGTTGGTTAATAAAAAATTTGGTTTAGGGAATCGGGTGAAAAATTTGTAGCTAACATTTTTCTGAAATTGGTGTTTTTCAGTACATACTTGTGCATAAAAATTTGTTTGGTTTGAAAATAGTTTTGGTATGATGAGTGCGGACCAGTAAAGCAATCGTTTGACTATTTTGGTCGGTGCTAAAATTACAGAATTTTAACAGCCTGAAAAAATTTTTTTAACGATTCATTGTACTTTTTTAGCTATTGCTTATACTATTTGTTCTTCGAAAAAATACCTTCTCATTTTAATCGTTTCAAACGGGATGAGATTTGTTCTTTTCGAAGTCTTCTTTTAAACCCAGCTTTATTTATTGAGAAATCATCAAGGGTGACAATTCTTTATTATTTCATCGCTTTAATTTTTTTCAACAACTCATTTGTTTGATCCTGATAGATGGCAATTTTGTGTGTTCGGACCACATCCGGCACTTCAGTTTTTACCCCTGCAACGTTTAAAACGATTTTTCGGGAAGGCAGCATAGGCATGTGGCAGTCTATACAATTATTGGTGAGCAGGCGCATTTTATTTTCCGGAAGCATGAGCGTTGGATGCCTACTATCTGAATGACATGTAATGCATCTCTGTGAAAAAATCTTTGGGCTGTTCACTTCATTTACATGTACGTTGTGGCAGGAAGAGCAATCGAGCTGAGCCGAATTTTTAAAACATGCGCTGGCCGTTAACAATCCATATTGGTTGCCGTGCACATCAAGGGTCGAGATACTGTCCGGACCATATTTTGCTGAGGAAAAGTTTGCAAGGGTGTCGCCAATTTGAAAAGAAAAGCGAGGCTTGAGGGCATCCCTGAAGCCTGAATGACAGAGTGCGCACCCATCTACGCGTTGTTGCCTGGACAGTTGATGAATGTTCACAATAAATTTGGCGGATTTTTCTTCAGGATGTGACTGCTGAAAAGCTACGTGCTCTGCTGCAGGACCGTGACACCTTTCGCAATCTATGCCATAAATAATTTGTTTTTTGTCGAAAAAGGGAAGCTGATTCTCGTCATCCTCTGCCTTCGCAAATGTGGCATGACACTCCAAACATTCTGCAGGAATTATCCGGTCAAATTTAGCCAGCGTCAATGGGAAGCCCGGGCTATTACACCAGCTGTTAAGTTCTGTATAGTAGGAAACCGGCAGTTGAAAAAGACTGTTTTCATCCCAGTATAAATAAGTTTGTCCTTTTCTTCCGGAACCAATTACTACACCAAAGGGCTGTTTTTGATATTCGATTCCATTCACGTAAGCAGTTTGAAAAAAGGAATCATTTTTTTCTTCCATGACAACCTCCATCCATTGGTTGTAAACGAACTTATTTTTTCCTTTTGAAAAATTCCCTTTGATGAACTGCCCGCCCGCGGGCCTGGAATCTAAATAATGGGCTGTTGAAAGATGACTGTCATAAATATCCTTATGGCACGTTTTGCAAGATTCAGATCCTGCATAATCTCCGATTCTGTTCTCAAAATTTTTTTTATAATTTGCCGGTTCCGGTGTGGTAAACATTATGTTTCCAACACAAACAATGATAAAGATTGCGGTGACGGTAAGGTGGCTCTTTCGAATTTTATTTAGTGAAGAAAACATAGAAGCATCGATGTTAAGTTTGGTCTCGGTTCGAAAAAAAACAGGGTTTCTACCGCTTCTCAAA